>JAFLEG010000007.1:0-1266 GCA_017302195.1 Verrucomicrobiota bacterium | reverse complement strand
GCGGCCTGCAGGGTGAGGAAGTTCCGGAAGTTGCCCTCGGCATCGAGCGCCTCGACCGAAATGACGCCCTCCCCGTTCTCGACGGTGACCTCGGTGTTGAAGTCGGCATTGTCCACACGGCGCAGGGCCCAGCCCACGGCTTGTGACCAAAACTGCCGGTACTTGCCCCATCCGATCCAGTCCTGGGCCCACTTCGGACGCGCATCGCTGGTGAAGGCGACGGCGCGGCCGAGCCCGTACTGCCAGTGCGCCAGCAGCGGATCCCCCTTGTCGGTCAGCAGCGGGGTCTCGGCGCGCGGCTTGGGCGAAGTCGCCACATAGCCGCGCAGCATGGGGAACTCCGAGGACCCGATGCCGCGGGTGAGTTCGCTGCCGGCGGCCACCTGGGGCTGGAAGGGATCCTCGAAAATCGCCGACTTCAGGATCACCGCCGTCTCCTTGATGAAGATCTGGGGAAGCATGGCCGCAGATTTGACGTCGTAGAAGCGTCCGCCGCCCTGCGCCGCCATCCGCTCCATGGTGGTGGGCTGCACATGCCCGCCGATCATCACGGTGCTGATGGTCACCCGCGCCGCCACCAGGTCCTTCATCAGCGCATCGGTCGGCGCGTTGGGATCGCCATCGCTGAACACGATCAGGTGCTTGAGGTTGGCCGTGGACTTCTTCAGGTCCTGGTAGGCCATGCTCATCAGGCCCTGGAAACTGGGCAGGTCGCCCTGGTTCATTCCCGCGATGAGTCCGGCGAGACGGTTCTTGTTCCCCACGGCCTGCAGTTCAAAGAGCGCCCTCTCGGTGCCATCCCAGAGCCAGACCCCCATCTCGTCCTGGGGGCCCAGCGCATCAAGCGCCGCGAGGGCGATGTCGCGGGCCACCTCGTTGCCGTTGGCAAACTCCATGCCGTGCATGACCAGGCCGAGGGCACCCTTGGGAAGCACCTTCTTGGAGCTGAGCTCCATGTCGAGAGGGAGTGTGGCTTCCAGCGGCGTGTTCCGATAGCCACCGGCGGCAAAGGCCTGGTCACCACCGATCGCCACCAGGCCCACGCCAAAGTCCCGGACGGCGCTCTCGAGCAGGCTCATGCCATCCCGTCCCAGATCCCCGGCCGCCACGTTGCCGAGCACGATGGCGTCGTAGCTCTGGATCTCGGCGAGCGTCGGAGCCAGCCCGCGTTCGTCCACCACCTTCACCTCCAGCTTGGACTCCCGCAGCGCCTCCGCGAGCGGGCGGTCCTGTTCCGGTTGGCTGCTGACGATCAGCACCCGCGGA
>JAFLEG010000698.1 GCA_017302195.1 Verrucomicrobiota bacterium | reverse complement strand
CCAATTCCTGGAAGGTGACGCCGATGCGCCGCCGCACCTGGGCTGGATCCTTCACCACGTCGAAGCCAGCCACCGTGGCCCTGCCGCGCGTCGGTTCGATCAGCGTCGTCAGGATGCTCAGCAGCGTCGTCTTGCCTGCGCCGTTGGGACCGAGCAGCGCGTAAATTTCGCCCTGCGCCACGGCCAAATTGACGCCGGCCAGCGCGGTCACCGGCTCGGACTTGGCCGGCTGGTAGATTTTGACCAGATTGACCGTCTCGATTGCGGCCATCTTCGTGTACTTCCTTTCATGGGCTGAGCGCCGCCAGGCGGCGCTGGGTGTCCGGAGCTTGGGATCCAGACGCAGCAATCCATTGCGGAGCAGTCCAGGCAGCGCCGGATGCACCGCGTCCTCGAATCCGGTCTGTGCGACACTGCGCAGCACGTGCCGCTCGGCGGCAGTACAGGCCGCCCAGCGCTGCTGAAAGTCCGAAGCCAGGCAGCGCATCAGCTCCCCGGCGGCCCCGTCGCCGGGAGGCAGGTTCCAGGTCCCGGCCGGTACGGCCTCGCCGCCGGCCAGCTCGGCCAACCGGCAGACGGCTTCCGGGGTGGCGCCGAGAATGACGACCTGGCAGTCGGCCGCCGCGGCAAACCGCAGCCACAGCGTGTGCTGCGTCGCCCACGCGCGGCGGCCCGACCCGGTGATCGAGTACTGGCGAACCCGTCGCCCCGTCGGGCCGATCGTCCACATGGCCTGCACGCATCCGACAGCCCGCCAGTCCCAGACCTCGATGGTGCGGAGTGCCGGACGATCCGCCGGCGTGGGCAGGCCGTGACGCCACCGCATCCGGGTGGATTGATGGGCGATGAAATGCCGGACCGGATCGGCGGGTTCCCGGGGCCCGCCGGAGTCCTGGCCGGTTCCGGAAGCGGCGGCGAGGATCACCAGCGCCCCGGGAGACCGGGTGGACTCCGGGACCGCATGCCGCAGCAGAAGCACCCGCGAGGCGATGAACCAGGCGGCAACCGCGGCCGCGCCCAGGCCCAGCACGATGCCCAGGATTCCGAACAGGAACCAGAGGTCGCCCCCGCCCCATCCGGGAAACGTCATCCGGCGGGTGGCCACCTGCAGGACTCCCGGTCCGCCGGTGGGATGGCGCAGTTCCCGGAATAGCTGGACCTGCTCATTGGTGTGGACCGACCACCAACTGCCGTCGCGGGCGCGGGAGCCGCCCCAGCCGTGCATCCGCACTCCGAGGTTCTCCGGATCGTCGAAATCCTGGCGCATCGCGTGCAGCCACCGTCCCGAGACCGGGGCGTCTGCGGCCGGGGCGGTGGGTGCCGCAATCCCGGGAATCCAGGTGGTGCGCGTCCCCAGGAACACCTCCCGGTAATCGCCAGGCGCCCCTGGTGCCGCGGCGGCCTGGATATCCGATTCCGCCAGCAGGCCCGTCGTGGCGGACGCCGCCAGGGTCGCCTGGTTCCAGCGAACGAACCGGTCGGCCTCCAGTTCCGCGATCACCCGGTGCACGGCCAGCGCGCCGGGCATGACCGCCACCGCGAGGGAGATGGCCAGCCAGGTCGCGTACTTCCGCTGGTCGGACGGCGCGGAAAGCGTGCGCGCGCCGTCCGCACGGAGGCGCACCCGGCACAGGAGCCAGAGCGCCGCAATCCCCACTGAGGCCGGGCCGGACAACAGTGACGCGGTCAGGATCCATGGATGGCGGGCGAGCGGAAACTGGGTGAACTCCAGGACGAAGCCCGCCGCCAGAAGCACCAGGCCAATGACCGCAAACAGACGATACACGGGCAGTCCCGCCTGGTTGGGCCAGATCCAGCGGGGCAGTCCGGGAGGACGAATCGAAACGATGCGGCGCAGTCCGGCCCCGAGCCACAGGAGCAGCACCACAGTCAGACCGGCGGCGCCCAGCACCGTCGCCGTTGCGGCCGACTGGGAGGCGCGGATGGAGTCGAGCAGGCGGTGTTCCCGCAGCGTGACCAGCGACCAGGGGGTGCCGGTGATCGGTGCGACGTGCGCCCGGTGGCGACGTTGGTAGTAATCCAGACTGAGGGCATCCTCCAGACGGCCCTCCAATGCCGCGGAAAGCCGGGGATCTTCCCCGGCCTCCACCACCAGGTTCTCACGCAGGTTGCGCCGGGCGTCGCTGTGGAAGAGCACCTGGCCATCCTCCGAGACCACCGCAAAATGATACCCGGACGGCAGGCGCGTCTGGACCAGCGAGGCGGGAAGGAACTCAGCGCAAAGCACCACCAACCGGTCCTGACCGGCCAGGGTCCCGACCGGCGCGGCGATCGAACAGGCGAGCACGTTTTCGGAGCGGAGCCGCGAATGGATCGGCTGAAGGAAGAAGTCCCGGGTGAGCCCGAAATCTGCAGGGTCAAAGTCCTGAGCCGCGGCTCGATTCACAATCGCCTGGAAGTACTCGCGCTGGTCCACCCGGATGCGCGGGGTCATCTCGTTGGTGGGCGTCCATTTCACCGCCTGCATGCCGTCGGACCGCACCCAGTGAAGCATCCGCAGGTGGCGCGGGGGCGGGGAGTGATCGTACTGACGGGGATCAAACCCCACCACCAGCGGGTTGGTGGCGGCGTTCAGCACGGACGATCGCAGACGCTCCCCGGTAAACCCGCCAAGCCACCGGACCAGATCCGCCGTCTCGTTTCGGAAGGACTCCTGGATGCGCGCCGAGAGCGGGGCCAGTTCGCGGTCCAGTTGGGCCTCCTGGTGCCAGTGCTGGGCCAGGTGCGCGGAGATCACCACCAGGCCTCCGGAGCCGGCCAGCGCACCGGCGACGAGAAAGACGATCTGCTGGTTGTGGATCGGGCCGCGTCCGCGCTCCAGGACCAGTTGGAGAAACGGCAGGAGGACGGCCAGGAACAGCACGCCGGCGGCGAATCCAAAGATGACGAAGTACGGGAGCGGCCGGGTCCGGCGGTCCAGTTCCTCCGCACGG
>JAFLEG010000697.1 GCA_017302195.1 Verrucomicrobiota bacterium | reverse complement strand
GAAGGCGATGGTTCGCTGGACCTGCACCGCCTCGAACAGGCCATCCGGCCCGACACCGCCCTGGTCTCGGTGATGTGGGCCAACAATGAGACGGGGGTCATCTTCCCGGTGGAGGAGGTGGCCGCCCTCTGCCGCAGCAAGGGGGTGCTGTGCCACACCGACGCGGTGCAGACCCCGGGCAAGCTGAAGATTGATGTGAAGGCTCTGGGCGTGGACTTCCTGTCCCTCAGCGCCCACAAGCTGCATGCCCCGAAGGGTATCGGGATGCTCTATGTGAAGCGCCGCACCCGGTTCAGCCCCTACGTCATCGGCGGCCACCAGGAGCGCGGCCGGCGCGGCGGCACGGAGAGCGTGGCCAACATCGTCGCCTTCGGCCGGGCGGCGGAGCTCGCGATGGCGACGTTGTCCGAAGAAAACACCCGGGTGCGCGGCCTGCGCGACCGGCTGGAGAACCACATCCTCAGCCACATTTCCAACACGGTGCGCAATGGCGCCAAGGAACCCCGCCTGCCCAACACCGCCAACATCGCCTTCGATTTCGTCGAGGCCGAGGCGGTGCTGATGATGCTCGACATGGTGGGCATCTGCGCCAGCTCGGGCAGCGCCTGCACCACCGGGTCCCTGGATCCCTCGCACGTGCTGTCCGCCATGGGCATCAGCCCCATGCGCGCCCGCGGGTCGCTGCGCTTCAGCCTGGGGATCTACAACACCGATGAGGACGTGGACTACCTGCTCAAGCACCTGCCGCCGATCATCGAGAAGCTGCGGAGCATCTCCCCGTTGAACCCCGAGCATCCCGACAACACCGCCTACGACATCGCGGGCGCCCGGGCCAAGCACGAGCAGGAACTCGCCATGGCCAAGGCCGACGAAGTGGTCGGCGCGTAGGCCTACGGGCGCGTGTGGTGGCGGATGTCCACGGCATCCATGCCGGCGGCCCGGATGGCCTCCATGCCGAGATCGGTGTCCTCAAATCCCCGGCAGTGCTGCGGCGGCACGCCCAGCCGGCGGGCGGCCTCCAGAAAGATGTCCGGCGCGGGCTTCTGACGGACCACATCCTCATTGGTCACCACGGCGCCGAACCAGTCCAGGATGCCCAGATGGCTCAGCACGCGGGTGATGGCGTGGCGCGAACCGCCACTGGCCACGGCCATGGGAATCCGTCCGCGATGCGCCTCGGCGATGGCGATGACCTCCTCCACCGGACCGATGTGCGCGAAGCGCTCGAAGTAGGCCGCCTCCTTCTCGGCGGCGAACTGCAGCGGGTCAATGTCTGGACGCCCCTGCTCCGTCGCCAGCATCCGCACGATGTCCCGGGTGGGCACCCCGCCCAGGGCGTAGAACCGTTCCTCGGGGAAGACCAGACCATGGCGCGCCGTGACTTCCTTCCACGCCTCCCAATGGACCGGCATGGTGTGCGCAAGGGTGCCGTCGCAGTCGAAGATGAGGGCTTGAGGGAACGGGGATTCAGACATGATTGGATCGAGGTGAAACGTGTTTGTACCAATAGGTGGTAGGATGCGGGCTTCTGCACGACCCCATTATCTGCCGCCGGGCTTGTGGAGTCATCTCGGGGAACGGGGGAAGCATTATGCGTCGGCGCTTCCCGCGATCCGCGTCATTCGTCCCCAGGCGCAGCGGGCTTGAATGGGGTCGAGGTGGAACACGCCCCTGCCCATGTGGAGTAAGGTTCGGGCTTCCGCCCGCGAGAGAAGTCGGGGATGAGATGGAGGACACGATCCCTCACGACAAGGCGGCCAGTTTCTCCGCAACGGAGTGGGCCATGAGCGGTTCGATCACCGGGTCCAGATCGCCGTCCATCACCGCGCTCAGGTTGTACAGCGTCAGGTCAATGCGGTGGTCGGTCACGCGGTTTTGCGGGAAGTTGTAGGTCCGGCTCTTCTCGCTGCGCTCTCCGGAACCCACCTGCGACTTGCGCTCCGCCGCGTACTTGGCGTTCTCCTCGGCCACCTTGCGCTCCAGCAGACGCGACCGCAGGACCGTGAGCGCCTGCTGTTTGTTCTTCTGCTGCGACCGGCCGTCCTGGCAGCGCACCTCGATGCCGGAGGGGCGGTGGAACACGCGCACCGCCGAATCGGTGGTGTTGACGCCCTGGCCGCCATGCCCCGAGGCGCGGCAGACGTTGATCTCCAGGTCCTCCGGACGGATCTGCACGTCCACCTCGGCGGCCTCCGGCAGCACTGCCACGGTGACGGTGCTGGTGTGGATGCGTCCCTGGGCCTCGGTGGCCGGCACCCGCTGCACCCGGTGCACGCCCGATTCGTACTTCAGGCGCTTGAACACATCCTGTCCGGTCACGCTGACAATGGCCTCCTTGCAGCCGCCGAGGTCGGAAGGGCTCAGGTCCAGCACCTCGAACTTCCATCCCTGAACCTCGGCATAGCGCTGATACATGCGCAGCAGGTCCGCGGCAAACAGCGCGCTTTCATCCCCGCCCGCGGCGCCGCGCAGTTCCAGGATCGAGTTGCGGGAGTCGGTCGGGCTGGGGGGCAGGATGCCTTCCTGGACGCGTTGCACCAGCCGCTGCTCCTCGGACTCCAGACGCCGGATCTCGTCCGAGGCCAGGGTGGCCATCTCCGAGCCGGCGGGCTCGCCGTCGCGGAGCGCCCGGTTCTCGGCCAGCTCGCGCAGGACCTCCTGGTAAGCGTCCCCGGCGGTGACCAGATCCCGGAGCCGTGCGTGTTCGCGGGTGAGTTCCTGTCCCCGTTGCGGCTGGGCGAAGGCATCGGGCGCGCTCAACTGAGCTTCCACCTCGGCAAAGCGTTCCCGAAACCTCTGAATGAAGGGCAATAGATCCATGGAGTGACCAGTGACCAGTGACCAGTGACCAGTGACCAGTGACCAGTGATCGGTGATCGGTGATCGGAGCCTTTGGGCTCCCGGGAAAAGCAAAACCGCCCGCCGCCGGGAAATCCGGACGGCGGGCGGTTTTCA
>JAFLEG010000696.1 GCA_017302195.1 Verrucomicrobiota bacterium | reverse complement strand
GAACAGGGGCTGGTTGGCGGTGGCCCCCTTGCCCAGGGCGCGGTTGATCTGGTCCGCCGGAACGTCGGCCAGCACCTGCAGTTCGGTCATCTGCAGCGCGTAGTCGGAGGGGGGATCATCCAGGGCCTCGATCTTGATCCACCGGCCGGTCTGCGGGCTGGGCAGGGAAAGGGTCACCACCGTTCCCGGCGCCGAGCCGGGATTGGTGCCATCGCCGTGCAGGGTCTGACCCCACACCTCGGCTCCAGGAGCGCCACCGCCCTCGGCATGCACCGAGACCCGGAAGTTTCGCAGGCGCTCGGCGCAGCAGTTGTCCTGGCGCGGGAAGATCCGCAGCTCGGCAATGGACCGGTCCTGGCCGAGATCGAGCGTGTAGTTGAGGCCCGGGGTGTCGTCGGTGTCGGCGTGGAACACGGTCGCCGTGTCGGAGTCGTTCAACCGGCTGATCGGGGCCCCGCCCCAGAGCGGCCGGTCGGAATACGCGATGCCATCGCCGGCCACATTGGCGAGTTCGCCGCGGAGCAGCAGCGCGGGGAGAACGAGGGCCAGCCCCGTGAGACAACGAAAGGGGGAACGCATGATCGGAATCGAGATGGAGAGATGGTGACGGAGGGCCTGGCCGGGGCCAACACCGGCTGTGGGACTCCGCTTCATGGACGATTGTTATCGAATGACCGTTGCCGGCCCGGGATTCAATACAAAACGTCCGGGATGTGGCCTGAATCATCCGCCGGCGAATCACGGTCCGGCCGCGTCCTGCCGGAGTTCAAGAAACCGGGCGCCCGGAGGCACAGGAATTCGGCGGACTGTGCCTCCCGGCCACCGCACGACGACGGCGGTGGGCGGTTCTGCGGAGGCCAGGACGAGGACCGGACTGTCCTGCGATCGATGGCCGCCGCCGGCCCGGATCTCGCGGGCCGGCCCGAGGACGCCCGCGGATTCCAGCCGCACGCTCGCGCCCACCGCCGCCGGATTCCCCGGCAGTCCGCGAAGCCGGAGCCGCAGTCCGGGTCGGGCCACCCGGTTGAGAAAGATCCGGGTCGGACCCGAGTGCTGTCCGACCGCCAGGTCCGGACGTCCATCGTGATTGATGTCTGCGACTGCGGCGCCCCGTTGCTCACCGCTCAGTTGGATGCCGCTGGCCTGCCCGGATACCGGTTGAAATCCGCCCCGGCCGTCGCCTTCCAGCACCAGGCCGCGGCCGGCGTCCAGGCGCGAGGTTTCCGGCTCCACCTGAAAGAAGTTCTGGGCCACAAACAGATCCTCCCTCCCATCCCCGTTGAAATCGGCGACCGCCAGACCGAAGGCCGGCGCCACCTGGGCTTCCAGCGGCAGGAGCGAGGCGAGGAAGGATGCCCCGCGGTTCAGCAGGATCAGGGACTCGGTGGTGGCCAGGGGCAGCCGCCCGGCGGGAGCGGGTCGTCCGGCCAGCAGTTCCTCGAGCGACGCCTCGGCGAACGCGCGGGCGGTCGGACGGTTTTCCACAAGCCAGGGCATCACCGGCGCCAGGGCATCGCGGGCGCGCCAGGGAACCACCCTCGCGGTCCGGGAATCCACCAGGGCCTCGATGAACTCCACGCCTCCTTGGCCGGAGAAGTCCCCATGCCAAAGTTGAACGCCCGGGAACGCGTGCTCGCGGGCGTTGCGTCCCCAGTTGCCGAGCACCAGGTCCGGACGTCCATCGCCGTCGAAATCCCCGGCAGTCACGCTGGTCCAGAGTCCGGTCAGGGCGGAGAGGGTGCCGCATCGGGAGGCTGGCGACGCGGCGGCGGACGAGGGCCAGGAGAGCGGGAGATCCCAGGGCTCAAGCCGCCCGCCCTCGTTGCGGAGGATCCGGGGCGCGCCCCATTCGCAGGTCAGAACCAGGTCGGGATCACCGTCGGAGTCCAGGTCGGAGAACACCCCTCCGCGCACAAGCCCCATGCGGTCCAGCGATTGGCGGTTCGCGGCATCCGGACGAAATGTCCCTGCCTCATTGCGATGGAGCACGGAGGACGCCGGTTCCGGCCAGCGTCCGGTCTGAACCCGTCCTCCCTCAAACAGGTCCAGGTCGCCGTCGCCATCCACATCGGCCATCAGGAGCGGACCGATGCTGGCATCCCGGACCGGGGCGATGTCCCGCACCGTGCCCGATTGGAAATCCAGCGCCTGAACTCCGGGCCCGTGTTCCAGGCCCTCCTCCCCTCTTGAAAGCGCTGCCAGCAAGGTCGGGGCGCCGTCCGGACCCGGCTCCCAACCGAGGACCGTCACCGCATCGCGCTGCAACGGTGACTCGGGACGGGGCGAGGTCCAGCGCTCAAATCCCTCGCCGGACCGGTTCCGGTACACCGCCACGCGGTCCCCGGCGCCCGCGCCGATCATCAGGTCGTCCCAGCCGTCCCCATCCATGTCGAACCACGACACGCCCGGCCCGTCGGCATCGAGGGCGTACGGCAGCAGTGGTTGACGGGGGCGCCTTCCCCCGGCGACGCCCCGATGCGAATGACCGACGGATTCGCTCGCATCGGCGAACCAGGTGTTGCCGGTCCCAGCCGACGGGGTGACGGCATCCCCCGGATCCGCTGGCTCCGGGATCTCCAGCAGTGTTCCCGGACGGGCATGGGGTATCCGGCTCACCTTTCCTCCCGGCCAGCGAACCTCCAGGGCAAGGTGGGTGGCCCCGCCGACCGCGAAGGAGCGCATCGTCTGATCGCCGCCCAGGTATCGCCCGCCGGCAACCATGGACTGGGACTGGGGCGGAAGCGCGACCCCGGGAACACCCTCCAGAATCAGCCGGGCTCCGATGCCCTGCGTGTTTGGCGCCACCCCCCGGAGGCGCACGGACAGGCGTGGCGCCGGACTGTCGTTGCGATACAGCCAGGCTTCCTGATTCAGGTTGTTCACCACCACGTCGAGATCGCCATCGCCATCCAGATCCCCCAGGGCCATGCCCTGCGAGATGCCCGGCGCGTCAAATCCCCAGGC
>JAFLEG010000695.1 GCA_017302195.1 Verrucomicrobiota bacterium | reverse complement strand
GATATTTCGGAGCAGGTGTTGCCAGTTCACGGACGCGCAGCCATTGTGCGTGACCTCAAACTGCTGCACGGTCGCGCCAGTGCAGGCAACTGGACAGGCGGAGGCTTCCTGGCGGGGTCCCCGGAGTTCTTTGCGCTGCTCAGCAAGGAAATCGACGCACTCTACCCTGCCTACCTGGCCAACATCCATCGGGTTCATCACGTCGGCGATGAGATGGTGACATCCGCCGCGATGGAGGTGCTCCAATTGCCGTCATAGCGGGTGACGCCGTCCACGGCATGGTCAATGGGACGCCCATCCTTGCCCGCCGCCTCCCAGGAGTACGCCGGCAGACCACCATAGGCCGACTCATTGCGGGCGTAGATCGCCACGTTGGGCTGCTGATTGTAGGCCGGGCTGGGAACCGGGTTCTCCGGATTGGAGGTGTAGCGATTCGGGGTGGCCTGCCATCCCGTGCCGGGATAGAAGGCGGCGGAGACCACCGAGATTTTCGGGCTGTTCGCGTCGCCGCCGTAGGTGTTGGGGACCTCGATGGGGAACGACGTCATGCCACCAAGGGCATAGTCGTTCCGCCGGGCGCCATTGTCGCGGTTGTCCACACGGCCGGCCGGAACGAAATTCAGCCCGTCGGTGGTCTTCAGGATCTGCGGATGCTGTCCGGCGCGCCAGGTGCCGCCGCCACCAAGGATCAGGGTGTTGGTCCCCGAACCCTTCACATGCAGCTCGCGGAACCGCCAGTTGTTCGCCTGGTCGCCGGTGGTCAAGCCGTCACCCACCCCGGCCAACTGCTCCTCGTAGGCCACGGTCGGGGTCGTTTCCCAGCCGCCTCCGGCCTTCGGGGCGTAGCGCAGGATGAGATGCTTGAAGGAGCTGTAGAGCACGCGCTCGCCCGGGGCTCCGTCGTCGAGCGCCACGCGCCAGGTGAAGTTGACCTTGTTGGGCACGCTCCCGTGATTCGGAGCGGTGACGTCAATGCCGATGTCATCGGCCGCGGTGATGGATTCCTTCCAGGCAATGCCCAGGGGCTTGCCGTTCTCGGCATCAATCCAGATCAGCGAACGATCCGGATAGGCTTCGGCAATCGCCCGCTTTTCCGGAGGGAGCGAGGCGTCCGATTCATCAATGCCGTTCTCCCGGACGCCCAGCAGCAGCCGGGTGGCATCGTACCGGATCAGGTTGGCGTAGGTGTCGAGACCAGAGGTCCCGTTGTACACGTCCAGATAGTCCGTCCCGTCCTGCTTCACCAGGATCGGCAGCTTGTCCGCCTCGGCCACACCAAACGATCCGTTGATGTGCTGGAACCACTTGGGAGTGACCTCCTGTGCGGAGGCGCACTGCATCGCCGCCGCGGAAAGGACCGCGGGGAGAAGTGTGTTTTTCAGTTTCATGATTTTCGTGGGCTCAATCAGCTTCACGGGACCCGAGAGGGCACCCGTCCCGACTGCCGAAACCCTAACGAGTGAAACAGTGTTTCCCACAAAGGCACCCGGCGGCCGGTGAAACGGAATCCTGCAAAAATTAAGGGGGAAATGTCGAGGCTTCCGTGGAGGTTTGATTGGAAATGTCGCTCAAGCGGGAAATCTCCATCGTTCCCTCCCCCTTTAGCTTAGCGGACTGTCCTGATGTCGGAGGGGCCCACCTCAATTTCCTCCGCTCCCGGGGAGATGGAGAACATGGATGCCGGGCTTCCAGACCGCCGGATCTGCAGGGCGTCTCCATGGACGGGCCGGTGGAAAATCGTCACCGGGCTGTCCTGGGACCAATACCCGGACCCGGCGCGCACCTCCCGAACCGGTCCCACGGGGATGCCGCCTGAGAGCCAGCGCATCTGGGCACCAATGCCATCGGGATTCCCCCCGGGTTGGCGAATCCGGATGCGGAGCCCCGGGGTTCCCCCCTCATTCCGGTACAGGCGGGTGGATTGCTCGTTCTGTGCCACCACCAGATCCGGACGTCCATCCCGGTCGAAATCGGCGACAGCCGCACCTCGCGCCTCGCCCCAGACCCGGATTCCCGACCTGGATGCCGACACCGCTTCCAGATTCCCGCGCCCGTCGCCACGCAGCCAAAGGCCCAGTCCCGCATCCATTCGGTCCGAACCCAGCGCTTCCTCGGAGACATTGTGCCCGAGGAACAGATCCTCATGACCGTCTCCGTCGAAATCGGCAACCGCCAGCGAGGTTCCCGGCGCCCATTGGGCGTGGGCTGGCAGGGGACGCACCTCCAGGTGGTCCCCACGGTTCAACAGGACCAGGCTTTCCAGCACCGAGACCGAAACGGATCCCACCGGAGAGGCGACGGAAGCCAGCACGTTGGAGACCGATGCCGAGGCCAGGCTCCGCCGGGTCGGATATCGGGCCGCCAGTTCAGGCCATGCCGCGGTGAGCCGGGATCGGGACCCTGCCAGCACCTCCTGACCGGCCGCTGCATCCCACCGGGACTCCAGCAACTCCACCGTGCCGTTGGTGTCCAGATCCCCAAACCAGAGCCTCCATCCCACCCCGGGGATTCTCCCCTCCTGTCGTGACGTGTTGGCTCCCCAGTTGGCAGCGACCAGATCCAGCCGCCCGTCCTCGTCGAGGTCCACCGAGACCATTCCCTGCCAGAGACCGGTCAGGTCGCTGAGGCGGCCAGGTCCGCTGCGCCCGTCGCCCCAGCGAACCTGAACCTCCCGTTCCCTGAGGACGCCCCCCTCGTTCCAAAACAGGCGAATTGGCCCCCATTCACAGGACACCACGAGGTCCGGATCCCCGTCGGCATCCAGATCCGAAAACAGGGCGGCGGTCACCAGGCCCAACCGGGCGAAACGCTCGGCGGATGCCGGATCCGGCGTCCAGGCGCCGTCCCGCGCCAGGAGCAGTGCGGACGCGGTGGGTTCCGGATACCGCCCCGGAAGCACCCGGCCACCGAGAAACAGGTCCAGGGCACCGTCCCCGTTCACATCCGCCATGGCCATCGGCCCCAGAGC
>JAFLEG010000694.1 GCA_017302195.1 Verrucomicrobiota bacterium | reverse complement strand
CGGAGAAACGCCGCATGGAGTCGCAAATGCTGCGTGCCCAGCGCCTGGAGAGCATTGGCACGCTGGCCGGCGGTATTGCCCATGACCTGAACAACATCCTCACCCCCATCCTCATGTCACTGACGATCCTGCGCATGAAGCTGAAGCAGCCGCGGGAGGTGGAGCTCATCAACAGCCTGGAGACCAGCGCGAACCGGGGAGCGGACATGGTGAAGCAGATTCTTGGTTTCGCGCGTGGAGTGGAATGCAGCCGTGTGCTGCTGCGTCCCCAGGATGTCCTCATGGAGATCGAGCAACTGCTTCATGAAACCTTTCCCAAGTCCATCCTGATCAGTTGCGAGTGGGAGGCCGAACCCTGGCAGATGGAGGGGGATCCCACGCAGTTGAACCAGGTGCTGCTCAACCTCTGCGTGAACGCGCGCGATGCGATGCCAGACGGCGGGGAGTTGAGCATCTCCTTGCGAAACATCCTGATCGACGGGCATTTTGCCAGCATGAATGAAGATGCCAGGCCGGGACGGCACGTGGTTTTTGAGGTCAGGGACACGGGCTCGGGCATCCCCCCTGAGTTGAGGGACCGTATCTTCGAGCCATTTTTCACCACCAAGGAGTTTGGCAAAGGAACAGGATTGGGCCTGGCAACGACGCTGGGCATTGTCCGTTCGCACCACGGCTTTATCGAGCTTTCCAGCCAGATTGGGAAGGGCAGCTGCTTCCGGGTCTATTTTCCCGCTGCGGAAACCGGCAAACCGGTGGAGCGGCGCGAAATGCCGGAGCATCGTCACGGACGGGGCGAGGTCATCCTCATTGTGGATGACGAACCGGCCATTCTTGTGGCCACCAGCCAGGCATTGGAGGCGTTCGGCTACCGCACGATTACCGCGTGCGACGGCACGGACGGCATTGCCGCGTTCTTGAAGTCTCCCGAGGTGCCCGCAGCGGTGATTTCAGACATGATGATGCCCGTCATGGATGGCCCGACCATGATCCAGGCGTTGTTGAAGATCCATCCGGAACTGCCGGTGATTGGTGCCAGCGGTTTGAATCATCAGATGCAGGCGAAGGCGGAAAGCCTGGGCGTGAGGCTCTTCTTGCGGAAACCCTATGCGGCCGATGCGCTGCTCGGTGCGCTTGGCGATGTGCTGGATGCACCCTCCAAAGACTGAGGTGGCATTGAAGGAGGTCGGGAGTGCTGCAAGACTTGCAGAAGACAGCGGAGCAGGGTTTCCGTATCGTAGGGTTTGGGCAGGAAAAGATCGGCGCCGCAATTCCGCGCGTGCGTGGCATCAAAACGGGAATTGACTCCGCTGCAGGCGATGACACGGGCATCGGGGTCGATTTTGCGAATCACCCGGATGGTTGATGCACCGTCCATGACAGGCATGATCATGTCCGTCAGCACGACATCAATTCCATCCCTATGCCGCGCATAGAGTGACGCGGCCTCCGCGCCATGAGCGGCCTGGAGAACACGATAGCCGAAGTCTTCCAGCGTCCTGCAGGTGATCTCCCTGACAGGAAGTTCGTCATCGACGACCAGCACGAGCTGGTTGGCTCCCCTTGGGAGGTCGCGTTCACGCTCATCCCGAGGCTGGTTTTCGGCGTCAGGCTGGGCAGGCAGGTGGATGCGAAACTGGGTGCCGCAACCGGGCTTGCTAGCGACTTCGATGAACCCACCGTGGTCCTTGACCGTAACGAGGGTTGTGGCAAGGCCCAGTCCAGTGCCCCCTGCGGCTTCCTTGGTCGTGAAAAACGGGTCAAATATCTTTTCGATGTTCTCACCGGGGATGCCTGTGCCCTCGTCCTGCACGGTTATTCGGACATACGGACCCGGATTCGCCTCAAGCTGGCCGGCGGCATAGATGGCGTCGATTTGGACGTTTTCCGCCTCGACCGTAAGGGTGCCTCCGCCGGTCATTGCATCGCGAGCGTTCACACACAGGTTCAGGAGCATCTGGTGAATCCGTGTGTCGTCTCCGGTCAAGGGCCATAGGTCGGGGGCGGCACGAAAGACGGGGCGTATGTTTTTGGGAAAGGTGTCACGTATGATCGCGTCGAGCTCGTCCAGGAGCGCGTGAAGCGTCATGCCGCGGACGCTGCCTTCAACGCCGCCCCGGGCGAATCCCAGGATCTGGCGGATCAAATTCGCCCCG
Organism: Verrucomicrobiota bacterium; assembly: GCA_017302195.1. Lineage (GTDB taxonomy): Bacteria > Verrucomicrobiota > Verrucomicrobiia > Limisphaerales > UBA9464 > UBA9464. The sequence continues at coordinate 829 of JAFLEG010000694.1, read as the reverse complement.
CGCTTGGCGGCCGTTTCGACGATATCCAGCGTTTCCGCGGCGGCTGGCTCATGGAGGCGTTGCTTCAGCAGGTCGATGGAAACGAGAATCGGAGTCAGCACGTTGTTCAGATCATGGGCGATGCCCCCGGCCAGCGTGCCGATGCATTCCAGACGTTGCGCGCGCCGCATCTGCTCCTCCGCTTTTTTCTTTGCCGTGATGTCGGTGTTGATGGCCATGATGGACCTCGGCAGTCCTTGTTCGTCACGCACAAGCGTCCAGTGCCCTTCCACAATGACCTCCCCTCCGCTCATGGTGATCTGGCGGGATTCACAGATATGCTCCCCTTTCGACAGCAGTTCTCCGGCGGTGGTCAGGAACGTGGCATCATCTTTGTAAAGCAGGGTGGTGACTTTTTTCCCCATCGCCTGCTCTGCGGTCCAGCCGTACAGCCGCTCCGCGCTTTTGTTCCAGTAGGTGATTCTGTGGTCAAGATCGCACACGAGGATGGCATCTCGGGCCAGATCCAGCAGAGAGGCCTGCTGGCTGAGCTTCTGCGCCGCCTGCCGGTGCTCCCATTGTGCAAAGACGAGTGACACCAGGTTGGCCAGGGATATGGCGAAACTCTGCTCATCCTCCGTCCAGACACGTTCCCCGCCCACATGTTCCAGACAGAGCACCCCAACTAGAGCGCCTCCCGCGTGCAGGTCGCCGCCAAGCAGCAGACCGGCCAAGTGATGGAATCGCTCACCGCCAAGAACCAGGAACTCCTGCAGCAACTCGAGCAGTTGAAGAAGGAAAACGAAGAGAAGACCACCGAAGTGCAGCAGAGCCTCAGCGGCATCAAGGG
>JAFLEG010000693.1 GCA_017302195.1 Verrucomicrobiota bacterium | reverse complement strand
CACCATCACGCCGGGAAACTCCCGCCACAGCCGCAGCACCTCGTTGCGCAGCGCCGCCGGCAGGTCCGGCGCCGCGAGGCCGGGTCCGGCGAGAACGGCCGTCGCGCGATCCAGCACCGCGTGGCCCGGCCGGAAGGGGTGCACCATGGCCGAAGGCACCGCCCCGGACACCACCGCGTGGATGGACTCCGGCACCAGGGCCGCGAGCAGTCCCGGCCGCGCCCGGGAGGCCGCACGCGTCGCCAGGATGGCCGCACCCGAATAGCCGACCGATCCGGCCAGCACCACCAGTCGGCCCAGTTCCCCCTTGTTCGCACTGGTGTTTCGCGGCGGCGGCCAGCCGGCAAAATCCTCCGGAAGCACCCAGGTCCGCTCCCCTGCGGAAGCCGGTGCCCCCTCCAGTCCGACGTCCCGCATCACGGACAGCGTCCCCACCGGCGCCCACGCCGCCGGCTCCAGCAACCCGCGTTTGGGGGCGCCCACGGCGACGGTCTGTGCGGCGTGAACCACCGCGCCCCAGGGATCTCCCGTGTCGGCGTTCAGTCCCGACGGCACATCCACCGACAGCACGCGCACGGCCGCCCGGTTGAGGGTCTCGATGAATCCGATCCAGCCGGCGTCCAGAGGACGGTTCAGCCCGATGCCAAACAGGCCATCCACCACCAGCGCCGGCGGCGGTAGCATCGCCGCTCGCAACCCGGGAAGCTCCGCGGCGGGGTCGCGGACTTCGAGCGTCTGCACCACACGCGGCGCCAGGTGGCGGACGGCGGCCCGGGCGTCTGCGCCATTGTTGCCCCGTCCCGCCAGCACCAGCACCCGGTCCGTTTCCAGGGTCGCCGCGCGAATCACCGCCGCCAGATGCAGGCCCACCGAGGCGATGACATCAGCCTCCCGCACGCCCGCGGACCAGGTGGCCTGTTCCCACGCCCGCATCTCGGCGACCGACAGCACGGGAACGCTCATGGGGCGGGGCCGGCTCAGTTCACCGCCAGCTCCTGGCGGATCCCGAATTTCTCGATCCGCTTGCGCAGCGTGGCACGGGTGATGCCCAGCAGCTTGGCGGCCTGCACCTGATTCCCGGACGTCTCCTTCAGGGCCTCGATGATGAGCACGCGCTCCACGGCGGGAAGCACCTTGAGCTTGCTGTCGGTGCGGGCGAACCGGAACAGCGCGGCCGCCAAACCGGGAACATCCTGCGCGGTGGCCGGTGGCGGGGTGCTCTCGGCGGAGCCCGCCTCGGGACCCCGGACTGCCGGCATGGACGGGACCAACGCTGCGGCGGGCGCGCCGGAGACCATCTCCAGCGGCAGGTCAGAAGGCAGGATCGCCGGCCCCTTGGCCACCACCATGGCCCGCCTCAACGTGTTCTCCAGTTCGCGGACATTGCCCGGCCACGCGTAGCCTTCCAGCGCCTCCAGGGTTCCGGGCCCGATGGAGCGTGGCTTTCCGCCGGGTCCGGCGAACCGGCGGAGGAAGTAGTCCACGAGCAGCCGGATGTCCTCACGCCGCTGCCGCAGCGGCGGCATCTGGATGCGGACGACGTTCAGGCGGTAGAAGAGATCCTCGCGGAACTCCTTGCGGGCCACCGCCTCCTCCAGCGGCTTGTTGGTGGCGGCAATCACCCGGACGTCCACCGTCACGGTCTGGTTGCCGCCGACCCGCTCAAACGTGCCGCTCTGAAGCACGCGGAGAATCTTGGTCTGGGTGGCCGGCGACATGTCCCCGATCTCGTCGAGAAACAGGGTGCCCCCATGGCACTGCTCAAACTTCCCGATGCGCTGGGCCGCGGCCCCGGTGAAGGCCCCCTTCTCATGTCCGAACAGCTCCGACTCCAGCAGGTTCTCCGCGATGGCCGCACAGTTGATGGCCAGGAAGGGGCGCTCCGCCCGACGTCCGTACTGATAGATGGCGCGGGCCACCAGTTCCTTGCCCGTTCCACTTTCCCCGGTGATGAGCGCCGTGGCATCGGTGGCGGCCACCTGCCCGATCAGCTTGAAGATGCCCTGCATCGCCTCGCTGCGGCCAATCACCCCCAGCTCGTAGTCCTCCGCCTCCAGCATGGGCTGGAGGGCGGTCGCCTGCCGTGATTCCCGCGCCGCCTGCAGGGCTTTGGCCACCAGTTCCTTGAGCTTCGGCACGTCGAACGGCTTGAGCAGGTAATCGTAGGCGCCCAGCTTCATGGCCTCGATGGCGGTCTGGGTCGTCCCGTAGGCCGTCATCAGGATGACCGGCAGTCTCGGATCCAGTTGCCGGATGCGCCGCAGCGTTTCCAGACCGTTGATGCCGGCCATGCGGATGTCGCTGATCACCAGGTCGGGCTTCACCCGCTCGATGGCACGCACTCCCTCCTCGCCGCTGGACGCCGTGAACAGTTGCAGGTCCGGGGAGGCGAAAATCCGGCGGAAGCTGTACTGAACGTCCGCCTCGTCATCAATCAGGAGCAGTTTATCCATTCTCGCAAGCCGGAGGATACTCCGAGAGTGCCGGCAGCCGACAGGGGAAAACGCCGCGCCACCCGGGGCATTCGGCGCCCGGGCCGGCAATCTGGCCCCATCCTGCGGGGCCTCCGGCCCTGAGGCAGTGCTCATGCCCATGAGGCGCCACAGCCTCGAAGGGTCCACCGGCATGCCGATCGCTCGGGGTCGCACGGTCTCATTGGGGAGGTTCCCGGGGGCAGCCGGAAGGAGTATCGGGCCTCCGGATCAACCGCTACCGCAGGAAGTAGTCAAAGGCGTACCCGGCAGGGGCCCTCTCCAGACGGTCCATCTCCTCCTGGGTGAGATACTGCCCGGGAGGCGGGGCGAAACGGGCCTCTCCGACCACTCCGATGCAGGCGCTCCGCCCCAGCTTCTGGACCACCATCCGTCCGAGCGACGGAGTCACATGCGGTTCATGAACCGACGGGGATTCATGATAAAGAAGCGTTCGCCGGTGGAGATCATCGGAAGGAAACTTCCCGGCAGTCAGGAAAACGGGCTCACGCACC
>JAFLEG010000692.1 GCA_017302195.1 Verrucomicrobiota bacterium | reverse complement strand
CCGGAGCGTCCCCCGACCTGGCGACGGCGCCGCCATGATCGTGCTGCCTATCGCCCCGCCGCGTCCGGTGGGCCCCGAGACCCGCCTGCGTTTCCGTTACCATCTCACCGGCGCCTCGGCCATGACGGTCCAGATCTTCGACGCCACCGTTCAGGACAACCGCCACATCCGCCTGGAGAACCTGGAGCAGGGGCGTTGGGTGATGACGGAACTGGATTTCACCCGGGACGCCCGCCGCAACGACGGTTCCACCGACCGCACCTTCCCCGCCGGTCACCTCGTGGACGACCTCTTTTTCTTTGTCGAAGGCCCGGGTGCCGCCTCCGCCGTGCTGTTCCTGGACGACGTGGTGCTGTTTGATGCCGTCACGAAGTGAGTGGCGGGTCCTGATCCCATGCCTCCGCTGCCTCCTCCCGATCCCAAGCCATTGCGGCCTTCCTGGACGCGAATGGTTGTCCTCCTCCTGGCGGTCCTGTTGCCCGTGGGGGCTTATCTGTTCGCCGTCCGGGCCGCACCTGCGGCGGCCCGGGCCAGCCTGGGACCGGTCCTGGCCCCTGACACCTTCATCCTCCTCAAGCTCCTGGTGGTCTTCGCGATCTTTGCATCTCCCCTGGTGGTGGCGGCACTTCTGGCCGCAAAGTTCCTGCTGCCCACTTCGTGGCGAACCTTCACTTTGGGCTCCCTCGTGACTCTGGCGACTGCCGCTGCCTACGTTGAAGGCCATGAGGTGGGGTCGGACAGGGCGTGGACTGTCCGCAGGGAACTCCTCCACGATCTTGCGGCGCGGAGTGAGCCGGTGGTGGCCGCCGTTGAGTCCTACATCCGTGCCAATCGCCGCCCTCCCGCGCGATGGACCGACCTGGTGCCGGAATTTTTGCCGGACGAGCCTGCGACCGGCATGGCCGCCCATCCGCGGTTTGAACTGATCGTGGACCCGGAACGGCTGGCGCGGCGCTACGGCAATAATCCTTGGGCCATCCGACTGGACATCTTTGGGTCGGGGACGCAGCGCTGGGATGAACTCGTGTTCCTTCCCCGGCAGAACTATGAACCCCTCGGATCCTCGGTGGTTCCCGTGGGGCGATGGGCGTTGCGGGGATCCTGAGTGCGGACCCAAACCCGGCGTCTGACGTGTGAGCAATCCGGAGATGCCTCACGCCTGTTTGAGCCTGACGTTGGCTCCCACCTCTCCCGGTGGGCGAATCTCCCGATGAGCCGTGCGCGTGTGGAGGAACCACCACGACAATTCGCCGCCACGCGTACGGCTCGTTGGAAACTCGCCCCGCCACGTCGGGAAACGCTGGCTGAGCATCGGGCTCTCACCTCGGCGACTCCGGAGCCAGTGCCATCGGCAAGCGGCAAGCGGCACTGGACCTGCTCGCCGGAGTCACATGCACTGCACCATGGATCGCCGGAGTGCAGGGCAGACCCTGGGTGAAGTGCTGGCGGTCATTGTGGCACTCGTGGTGCTTTTCTTCATGATAATGACGCCCGTCTCCCGGGCTTCCGGGAAGCCCAAGCGTCTCGCCTGCGTCAACAACCTGAAGAATATCGGCCTCGGCCTGCGAGTCTTCGCGGACCGCCATGCTGGGGAATTCCCCATGAACGTCCCCGCAAGCCAGGGGGGCACCCGGGAACTCACGGAGGATGCCAGCCGTCTTTGGCAGCAATTCCTGGTCTTGAGCAACGACCTGGCCAGTCCCGCAAGGCTGGTCTGTCCCAGCGATGTTCGGCGAACCCGGGCCGGGCGATTCCCCACTTCCCCCACGAATGCAGCACGGGGCGTCGTGTTCGGGGGCAACCAGAACCTCAGTTACTTTCTCGGACTCAACGCGAGCGATGAGTTTCCAGACTCCATCCTCTCCGGAGACAGGAACATCACCAATAGGACAGGCCTCCTCAGTCCAGGCCGCCACGTGCTCGCAGCGGGCGCCCCACTCGGATTCAATGACGACCTGCACGGCAACGCGGGAAACATCCTCCTGGCCGACGGCAGTGTGCAGCAGGTCACCTCGGGCCGGCTGCGGGAGCTGTTTCGCGACGCCCTGACCAACTCGGGGCTCGCCACCAATGGCTGGCTGGTTCCTTGATGGGATCTCGCTTGCGGAGCCTCACTGCATGAGGGTCCGCAACCCAACCACCATGAACGTACCCGTGCTGGCGTCCGCGTGGACGGCGTTCCTGCTCTGGATCCTGGGGGAGGTGGTCCTCGCCCGTCGCGCGGGTCCCTCTCCGTGGAGGGTGCGGATGATCTGGCCGTGCGGGGCCCTGGCCCTGACGATCCACCTGCTGGTGGCGTTTGCCCTGGTGCACGGATGGAGCCACCGGTCCGCGGTGGCTTCCACCGCCCTGCGCATGCACCAGGAGTTCGGCGTTTCCTGGGGCGGTGGGGTGTTCATCAACTACCTCCTGGTGGGATGGTGGTGGTGTGACGCCGCATACTCGTGGTGGCGTCCCCAGCGCTGGAACCAGCCCGGACGCTACCGGAGTCTTCGCCGGGCATGCTTCTGGTTCCTGTGGTTCAACGGGACGGTGGTGTTTGCCTCAGGCATCCGGCGGATCTGGGCGGCGGCCCTGTGCCTGGCCCTACTGGGGATCTGGTGGCGGGGAACTCGCGAATCCAGACAAGTGGCAGCCTGATTTCGAAACGGGCCCGAAGAGCCCGCCACCCATTCGGCGAGGGGAATGGGAAGAGTCTTCTCGATTTGGCGCTTCCCGCGATCCCCGTCACTCGTTTCTACGCGCAACGGATCCATATGGGGCCGCGGTGGAACACAGCCCTACCCAGCATCCCTTCGCGGTGCTTGGAGCGGATCGCTACCCCAGGGATCCCAGGATCGCGAGCAGCACCAGTCCGAGGACGACCACCCACACGAGCAGGGCTGTCCTGGCAATCCATGAGGCTGCCTTGAGATAGCCACCGGCCGG
>JAFLEG010000691.1 GCA_017302195.1 Verrucomicrobiota bacterium | reverse complement strand
AAGCCGGTGGGCACCGTCTTCATCGGGCTCGCCGGACCGGAAGGCACCGCCGTGGTGCGCCGCTTCAACCGCTTTGACCGCGAGACCTTCAAGTTCACCAGCGCCCAGCAGGCGCTCGACCTCCTGCGCCGGCGTCTGCTGGGACTCCCCCCGATCCCCGACCGCTAGCCCGCCCCCTTCGAGGAGACATTTGCGCGGGGCGGCCCCGCCTTACAGAATCGTTCCTGTCCGACATGTCCGTCGAATTCAAAGATTACTATGCCGTCCTGGGCGTGCCCCGCAGCGCGAGCGCCGAGGATCTCAAGAAGTCCTTCCGCAAGCTGGCGCGCCAGTACCATCCCGACGTCGCCAAGGACAAGAAGGTCGCCGAGGAGAAGTTCAAGGAGATCAACGAGGCCTACGAGGTGCTTGGGAATCCCGAGAACCGCAAGAAGTACGACACCCTCGGCGCCCACTGGAAGCAGGGCGCCGGCTTTCAGCCCCCGCCGGGATGGAACCCGGGCGCGGGTGCAGGCTCGGGGCGCGGACGCGGCACGGCCGGGCCGGAGTTTGAGTTCAGCGGCACGGGATTCAGCGACTTCTTCGAGCAGTTCTTCGGCGGCCGGGGCGGTTTTGACGGCGGGTTCGAGCCCGGGGGAAATTCCGGGCGGCGCCGCGGTGCGGATGTCGAGGGAGAGATCGCCGTCACGCTCGATGAGGTCCTGCACGGCGCGGTGCGTGCCGTGTCGTTCCGCAGCCACGATCCGGAGTCCGGCGGCGACACCCCCCAGTCCTTCAAGGTGCGCATCCCCAGCGGCGTTCAGGATGGCCAGACCATCCGGGTCACGGGCAAGGGCGCCGGAGGCCGCGGCGGCGGGAGCTCAGGAGACCTCTACCTGCATGTCCGGATCGTCGCGCATCCCGATTTTCGCGTCACCGGGGCCGATTTGGAGACCGATCTGGATCTGGCGCCCTGGGAGGCGGCGCTGGGGGCGACCCTGCCCGTTCCCACCCTGGAGGACCCGGTCACCATCCGCATCCCGCCGGGTTCCAGCCCCGGACAGCGGCTCCGGGTCCGCGGACGCGGACTGCCACGGGGCGGCTCGGGAGAACGGGGGGATCTGCACGTTGTCCTGGGCGTCGTCTTCCCGAAGGAGCTTTCCCCAGAGGAGCGCGACCTGTGGAGCCGCCTTGCTGCGACCTCCCCGTTCAATCCACGCGCTGCATGACGGCTCCTTCAGCCTGCCCGGAACCCCGGTCTCAGGCGAACCGCTCCGGCGCCAGCATCGCGAGATCGAATCCCGGGGGCTCCTCCGACACCAGGTCGGCCACGATCCGACCGCTCACCGGCCCCAGACTGAGCCCCATCATGGCGTGCCCGGTGGCGACCACGAGATTCGGATGTCTCGCGGATCGGCCGAGGTAGGGCAGTCCATCGGGGGAGCATGGACGCAGCCCCCGCCACGGCGCGATCCCCTCAAAATCCTCCGGCGTGAACTCCGGGAAGTACTCCGGCACCGACCGGATGATCCCGCGGACCCGGGCCGGATTGATGTGCTCGTTCAACCCGGCGATCTCCATGGTGCCGCCAAACCGGAGGCTCCCCCCCATCGGGGTCACCGCCACCCGCGCCTCGGTGAAGATGGAGCAAAGCGCCGGCAACTGGCGGGGATGCGTCACCGTGAGGCTGTAGCCCTTGCCCGCCTGCAGCGGGATCTTTAACCCGAGGGAACGCGCCAGCCCCTCCGACCAGCTCCCGGCAGCCAGCACAAACTGGTCCCCCCCCAGTGCCTCGCCGGACTCCAGACGCAGTGCGGCGATCCGTCCGTCCGATGCCCGCTGGGCCGAAACGACCTCCTGTCCCCAGCGGAACTCCACGCCCATCCGCACCGCCTCGCGCTCAAGGGCTGCCATGAACTGTCCCGGCGACAGGTGGCAATCCTTCGGATAATGCACCGATCCGGCCACCGCCATGGTGACCGCCGGATCCAGCGCCGCCGTCTGACGCGGATCGAGCACGTCAGCCGGAATGCCCAGCGCCCGGGCCTGCGCCGCCATCGCCGACTCCTCCTCCAGCGCATGTTCCGTGCGGCAGAGCATCAGCAGCCCGCGGCGCACCAGTCCGAAATCCATCCCGGGCAGTGCAGCCAGCTCCTCATAGGCGGCCCGGCTGGCCAGGTGCAGGTCGCGCAGCAGCGGGGCCGACCGTTTCACATGATGCGGCGTCGCTGACCGCCAGAATCGGTATCCCCAGGCCAGGAGTGCCGGATCCAGCCGGGGCTTGATGTAAAACGGGGATTCCGGATTCCACATCCACTTCAACCCCAGTGCGACCATGCCAGGAGCCGCCAGGGGCGTGAAATGGCTTGGGACCACCATGCCGGCGTTCCCGAAGGAGCACCCGTCGCGCACCGCCGGCGACCGGTCCACCACCGTCACCCGATGTCCCCGCCGGGCTGCGAAATAAGCCGAACACAGGCCGATGATGCCGCCGCCCAAAATGATCGTGTGAGAGTTTGCCTTCATCCCGAAACCGGCCGCCACTGTGGGAGCGCGTCGGCCCGCACTCAAGCCGGGCGACGCCGCAGGGCCCAGGCCCGCCGCGGTGAAGGCATCGCGGGGGTCGCCGGGAAATCCGCCGGGAACGTCACGCCGGTTGTCCGGATCCCCGCCGCCCCGCAGTGCGATCTCGTCCCCGTAGTAGATCAGCGGAACGTGACGGCTGGTGAAGAGAAACAGCAGCCCCAGCCTCAGGCCGCCGGTGCCCGCCCCCTTCACGTTCATGAACCGGTCCAAATCCTGCAGCCCGAGAAAGGTCACCAACCGGCTGGCATCCTCGTACACATGATCCCGCGCCAACTGCTCGGCCACGCCGCGGAGGGGACGCCCCCCGCCTAAGGTTTCGCGCAACCGGTAGAAGAGGGGGAAGTCGAACAGGGAGTCGATGCCGGAATCCACACCGTCGAACCGCGGTCTCGCCTCCCGCTTGCCGCGCCCGGGGTAGCCACCCTAGC
>JAFLEG010000690.1 GCA_017302195.1 Verrucomicrobiota bacterium | reverse complement strand
CCCCCGCCACGGCCCCCTTTTCGAAGAGGAGTCCGGTGCCATGGGCGCCGGCGACGACGAAGCCGCCCTTGCCCACCCTGGGGAAGACTGCATAGCCGGCGGATTTTTCCCAGAACGGTTGGAGGGACGGGTCGGCTTTCTTGAAGGCCTCAACGGCTTCGGCGGCCTCTTTCTTCTGCTTGTCCAGGTCCTCCGCGAGTGCGGTGGATCCGAGCAGTGCGACCAGAAGCAGGGTGCCGACGTGGCGAAGGGTCGGGAACGTGGAGGAGTGTTTCATGGGGCGGCAAAGGGTTTTCTGCGGGAGCGCATCATGCATGGCGGTGCGATCCTGGCAAGGAGGGTAAGGATGAACGATGAAGGAGGAAGGATGAAGGAGCAGGGATGAAGCGAAGCAAGACGTCGCCCGGGCAGGCGATTCTCCCTGCCGAGCCATGCGCGAACGGCTCGTTGAAAACGAGCCCCACCCTTTCGTGGTAGGCATGCCGCGGGCTTGTCTTTGGCGGGAATTCGGCTGAGGTGGGCCGATGACTGAGCGGAGGAGTCGGGGAACGTGTTGGAGACCGGGTACCTGGACGGTGATCGTCGCGGTGATCGCCGGGGCTGCGGCGTCCGCAGGGCTGCGCGGCGACGACTGGCCGCAATGGCTCGGACCCCAGCGGGACGGGCACTGGCGGGAGACCGGCATCCTGGACTCGTTTCCCGCCGGAGGGCCGCCGCGGGTGTGGCGCACGGAGCTCGGTGCCGGATACGCCGGGCCAGCGGTCGCCGGGGGACGTGTCTATGTCATGGACCGGCAGGTCGCGCAGGACGCGGCACGCCCCAAGAGCGCGTTTGATGCCTCGACCATCGCCGGCAGCGAACGGGTGGTGTGCCTGGATGCGTCCAACGGACGGATCGTGTGGCGGCAGGAGTATGACTGCCCGTACACGGTGAGCTACGCCGCCGGACCCCGCACCACCGCCGTGGTGTCCGGGGGACGCGTGTACACCCTCGGGACCATGGGACACCTGCGCTGCCAGGAGGCGTCCGATGGACGCCTGATCTGGTCCCGTGATTTCGTGAAGGAGTACGGACTCAAGGTGCCGACGTGGGGCGTCTCGGCGCATCCGCTGCTGGATGGCGAGCGCCTGATCTGCGTGGTGGGTGGTGAGGGCAGCGTGGCGGTGGCCTTCCATCGCGACACCGGCAGGGAACTGTGGCGCGCGCTGTCGGCGAAGGAGCCCGGGTACTGTCCGCCGGTGATCCATGAGGCGGGCGGCCGCCGGCAGCTCATCGTCTGGCACGCGGAGGCGGTCAACGGACTGGATCCGCAGACCGGCCGGGTCCTGTGGACCGAGCCCTGGAAGCTGAATTACGGCATGGCCATCGCCACGCCACGGTCGCTGGAGGACGGCCTGTTCCTGACCTGCTTCTACAACGGGTCCCTGCGCCTGCGGTTCCCGCCGGGCCAGGAGACGCCCGTGGTGGCATGGAAGACCGCCAAGCAGAGCGAGCGGGACACCGCACACCTCAACTGCACCATGGCGACGCCCTGGATCGAGGAGGGGCATGCGTACGGCCCGTGCAGCTACGGCCAGTTCCGCTGCCTGCGCCTGGAGGATGGCGCCCGCCTCTGGGAGACCTTCGCCCCCACCGCGGGCAAGGCCGAGCGCTGGGGAAACTGCTTTGTGGTGAAGAACGGGGACCGCTGGTTTTTGCTGAGCGAGACCGGCGACCTGATCCTCGCGCGGCTCTCGCCCTCCCGGTACGAGGAATTGGGGCGGGCTCACTTGATTGATCCCGACAACACCGATCCGGGGCGCCCGGTGGTCTGGAGTCATCCCGCCTTTGCCCACCGGCGCATCTACCTGCGCAACGATCACGAGATCCTGTGTTTTGATCTGGCGGCCCGCTGAACCGGGAAGGCCCTCAGCGGAACAACTGGGGCGCAAACTCGTTCAGATACTCGCGCCACTTGTCCCAGGTATGGGCGCCATCGGTCTCCTTGTAGATCACCTGAAATTGATGGCCCTTGAGCATCTCGACCGTCTTGCGGGAGGTCTCGACCAGGAAGTCGTCCTTGCCGGTGGCGAACCAGAAGAGCTTCAGGCCCTCCTTCAGTGTTGCATCATCCAGCACGGCACGGTGCCTTTCCTCAAAGCTGGGTCCCTGGGGTGGCTGGCCGCCCGGTCCGCCGGCGATGCCGAAGATTCCAGAACTGTACACGCCGAGGTATCCGAACTGGTCGAGGTGCGGGATGCCGATGTTCAGGGTGTGCATGCCGCCCATGGAGAGTCCGGCCATGGCGCGGCCGGCGCGGGCGGTGCGCACGCGGTAGCGCTTCTCCACCATCGGCAGGATGTCCTGGAGGAACTCCGGCTCGAACTCGCCCGAAAGTGAGCCGCTGCCGAAGCGGAAGGGTCCGGTGTGGCCGTGGGGCATGACCACCACCATCGGCACCGCCTTCCCGGACGCGATGAGGTTGTCGAGGATGAACCCGGCCCGGCCGACGGTGCTCCAGGAGTCATCCGAGTCGAACGCGCCATGCAGCAGGTAGAAGATCGGGTACCGGCTGTCGCCGGATTCATAGCCCGGCGGCGTATAGACGTGCAGGCGGCGAAACTTGCGCAGGGAGGCGGACCAGTAGGTGACCTCGGCAACGGCCCCATGCGGCACGTCCCGCGTGTCCATCCAGTCAGCGCCCGGGACATGGAGGAGGCTCCAGGAGTTCTCGTTGGACTCGCTGGTCTTCGGGTTCCTCGGATCCGTCACCGGCACGCCATCCACGGTGAAGGCATACCGGTAGCTGCCCGGGGGCAGCGGCCCCACCGAAATCTCCCAGACCCCGTTGGTCCCCTGGGACAGGGGGGACGACTGCCCGAAACCGGTTCCCGGGATGTCTCCGCTGCCGCCAAGCTGCACCGATTTGGCTTCAGGTGCCCGAAGGCGGAAGGTGACCGTTCGGTCGGCCGCCACCTCGGGTGAGGGCACCGGAGGCGGCAGGTTGGGCTGCTGG
>JAFLEG010000689.1 GCA_017302195.1 Verrucomicrobiota bacterium | reverse complement strand
GCAGCGGCCGGCGGCCAACCCAAACTCACCAAGATCAACGAGGCGGTCATCCGGATCGCCGGCAATTCCCAGGACGGCATCCAGGCCATTGGCGGCTTCCTGGCCCGGCTCGCCGGCCGCAGCGAGCAGGAGGTCATGACCTTCATGACCATCCCGTCCACGATTTCGGGCGGTCCCTCCATCTTCCAGGTCCGGATCGGTTCCGGCGAGGTGCTTTCCGCAGGCGACGAGGCGGACATGCTCCTGGCCTTTTATCAGCACAGCTACGAGGACCACATCAATTCGCTGAAGCTGGGAGGCATCGTGCTCTACGATTCGGATCACGTCACCCCGAAGCCGGAGTGGCTGGAGAACTACCGACATGTGGGCGTGGGCATCTCCAGCAAGACGGTCGAGGCCATTGGCGGTACCGGGCGCGACAAGGGCAAGAACATCTTCGCACTGGGACTGCTGGCCCGGATTTTCGACCTCAACGTTCCGAAGCTCAACAAGCTCATCGAGGAGCGTTTTGGCGGCAAGGATCCCACGGTGGTCCAGAATGCCCTGACCTGCTTCCAGGCGGGATACAGTCACCAGCTTCAGGACCTGCTCAAGACCTACCAACTGCAGCATGCCGAGCTCAAGGGCCACACCCAGGTGGTGATGAACGGCAACGAGGCCCTCGCCTACGGACTGCTGGCCGCGGGAGTCCGGTTCGGCGCCGGATATCCGATCACGCCCTGGTCGGACATCATGGAATTGCTTCGGCGGGAGTTGCCGAAGTACGGAGGCTCGTTCGTGCAGTGCGAGGATGAGATCGCCTCCATCTCCATGGCCATCGGCGCCAGCTACGCCGGCCGGGTGGCGGTGACCGGGTCGTCCGGCCCGGGCATTTCCCTGAAGACCGAGGCGCTTGGCTGGGCCTCCATGGCGGAGATGCCGCTGGTGATCGTGGATGTGCAGCGCGGCGGTCCCTCCACGGGCATGCCGACCAACATCGAGCAGTCGGACCTCAACATTGCCTGCTTCGGCGGACACGGCGACAGCCCGCGGGTGGTGGTCGCGCCCAGTTCGGTGGAGGACTGCTTCTACACCGCCATCGAGGCCGTCAACGTCGCCCGCAAATACAGCACGCCGGTGATCATTCTCACCGACCAGGGCATCGCCACGCGCATCGAGGCCTTCGTGGAGCCTGACCTGAAGGCGGTGTGCCAGGACATCTCCCCCGATTTCACCCCGGTGGCCGACCACAAGCCCTACGACCTCAAGGCGCCGGATGGCATCACCCGCCACCTGCCGCCCGGCACCCGGATCGCCAGCGGCAAGTACCCGATCGTGACCGGTCTGGAGCACGACGAGCTCGGGCATCCGACCGGTTCTCCCAGGCTGCACATTGCCATGACCGCCAAGCGGCGGAACAAGCTGAAGCGGCTGGGTGCCGATCTCCCGGTGCCGACCACCTACGGTCCCAATGAGGGCCAGGTGCTGCTGGTGGGCTGGGGCAGTGCCCAGGGTCCGCTGCGCGAGACGGTGGATCGCTTCCGCGCGCTCGGGGATGCCGTGTCCTCCCTGCACATCAAGTACCTGAATCCGCTGCCCAACGGGCTTGAGGAGATCTTCAAGGGATTCCGCCACATCTTCGTGGTCGAACTGAATGACGAAGGCCTCTACGGGTATGGCCAGATGGCGTCCCTGCTGCGCGCCCGGTTTGCCGATCCCAAGATCCGCGGCATCACTAAGGCCGACGGCCAGGTCTGGAAGGTGAAGGAGATCATGGACCGCGTCCGCGCCGCCCTCGCGCCCTCCGCCAGCTCCAAGATGCCCTGAACCGATCCCCGAATCCCGATCCGAATCCCCCATGAGCCACCTCAGCTTTCCTGACGCCGTCCTGCCCCGCACGACGATACCCGCCGAGCCCGTCCCCATCGCCCCGCTGGCCGATGCGGACCGCAAGCCGCTGACCAAGAAGGAGGTCTCCGCGGACCACCCCACCTGGTGCCCCGGCTGCGGCGACTTCTCGGTGCTGGCGCTGTACTTCAAGCTGATCGAGAAGCGGAAGATGTGGCACGAGAAGATCACCACGGTGGCCGGCATCGGGTGCTCCAGCCGGTTCCCCTACTTTGTCCAGGCCCATGGCGCCCATTACATCCACGGACGGGCGCTGCCCTTCGCCAGCGGGGTGTCCCTGAGCCGTCCGGACCTGCATGTCTTTGTGTTTGGCGGCGACGGCGATGCCTTCTCCATCGGCGGGAATCACTTCAACCACACCGCCCGCAAGAACATCAAGCTGACCTACGTGGTCATGGACAACTTCGTCTATGGCCTGACCAAGAAGCAGACCTCGCCCACCTCGCCCGTCGGCTTCAAGTCCAAGACCGACATCTGGGGCTCGACGGATCGCCCGATCAATCCGCTCAAGCAGGCGCTCGCCGCCGGCGCCACCTTCATCGCGCGCAGCACGGCCACAAATGTCGCTCACCTGCTCAAGATGATGGAGCTCGCGATGGATCACGACGGCTTCTCCTACATCGAGTGCCTCAGCGAGTGCATCGAGTTCTACCCCGGCGCCTTCGATGCCGCGAATCCGCGCAAGGGCGGTGCTTTCAATGAGGTGCCGGCCGACCACGATGTGACCGACGAGCACGCCGCCTACAAGCTGGCCTCAGCCGCGTGGCCGGGAATGTTCGGCCTCTTCTACAAAGCGAACCTGCCGACGAAGAACGCCAACGAACAGAAGCTCATCGCCGACCACCGCGCGAAAGTCGAAGGCCTCGCCGACTGGCAGATCCTGAAGAAGAGCTTCGATCGGATGAAGTAGGACGGAGGAATTGCGGATTTCGGATTGCCGATTTCGGATTGGTGGATTCCTAGGACGATCATTGATCCAACGAACTCGCCGAGCGCGTGTCGGATGCGCGCCAACGCCTCGGACGCTGAGCAAATCCGCAATCCGCAATTCGCAATCCGCAATCCGCGATTCTTCAGTGTCCTCGCGCCGCGAGCTTTTCCCATAGCTCGC
>JAFLEG010000069.1 GCA_017302195.1 Verrucomicrobiota bacterium | reverse complement strand
GCGTCGTGATCCGGAGGAGCCGGCGTGCTTAATCGTGCGTTCTGGCTTCTGCCGTGGTTTTGGGTTCTGACGGCGACGGCCAGCGGGTTTCAGGCGCGTTTGAGCAGCCGTCCGGCGACCGCTGGATGTATCCGCACAATGCCACTCCCGGGCTGCGCCCCGCGGCCTCGGTGTTTGCCACCTGGGGCGACGAGTCCGGAGTGGACACCCGCCACGGCCAGTTTCTGCTGGTCTGGGACACCACCAACGCCATCGCGGCGGGGCATCCCTCCGGCCATTACCGACTCACCCGCGTGCGGCTCACGCTGACCACGCTCCGCGAGGGCAGCTTTGTGAATGACTCCACGCCGGACGCCTTCGGGAGCTATCTGTACCCGGAGGATCCCCGATCGGTGGCCGATGCCGATCCGGGACGTCCCCTCGAGCTGTTCGGCGCGGGATTTCGAAACAGCTTCACGGCGGCGACCTTCCTTGAGAACTCCCCATTCGGTTCGCCGGCGACCGGCGAGCGCAATGCGTTCGCCACCGGATTCGATGCCGCCCGGACCCTCGTGGACGTGGGCAACAATGTGGGGAAGACCAACGAGCTGTTCCCGCCGTTTCCGACCCGGCCGTTTGCTGTCGGGGCCATCACCAATGTGGCCGCTGGTGAACTGGTGCCGGCGGATTCCAAGGTGACCTTCGAGCTGAATCTCGCGGATGCGGACGTGCGCGGCTATCTGCAGCAGGCCCTCGCTGAAGGGCGCCTGTGGTTCGCCGTCACCTGGCTGGGGGAATCGGGCGGCTTCGCCGGAACGCCCAGGTATCCGGACTTTGCCACGCGGGACAACCTGCTCTTCGATCCGCCACAACTGCTCATCGAGGGGGACCTCGTCGGTCCCGAGGACACCGATGGCGACGGGTTGCCCGACGATTGGGAGCGGCTCGTGCTCGACGGCACCGGGTCCTCCGCCGACGACGATGACGATCTCGACGGGATGTCCAACCGCGCCGAATACCTGCTGGACACCGATCCCGGCGATCCGGCGAGCCTGCTGGCGATCCGGTCCGTGGAGATCGGGGCGGACGGTCATGGGACGCTGGGCCTGGTGGATGCCGGCGCCGGCGCCCCGGGGATCGAGACGTCTCCTGATCTGAAACGCTGGACCCAGGCGCCCGGCCGGCTGGAGTTTCCCGAGCCGGGACTGGGTACCTGGCACTCCGGCGACGTGCTGGGGCACTCCACGCTCTACTTCCGTGCCGTCCGTCCGGCGCCCTCGCCCCCAGGGGAATGAGGACGCCCGGTGTTCCGTGGATTCCAATCAAGACTCGCCTCATCCCATGCCTCTCCCTCCCATGAAATCACTTCGCCTTCCCGCACTGCTGGGCTGTCTGCTGGCCTTGCCCGTCGTCGCGCACTCGGTCTGGATCGAGCCGGGACCCGACGGCGTGCTGGTCGTCCGGTTTGCCGAGCCAGATGGGAAACTTGAAAAGTCTCCGGGACATCTCGATTCCTTGATCGTCCCCGTGGCCTGGATATCGGGTCCGGAGTCCGGAGCCACCAACCGGGCGGTTTCGGTCTCCAAGCAGTCCGACCACTTCCTCCTGACAGGTTCGGCGGTTACCGGGTCGGCGCAGGCGGAGACGGCGTTCATTGTCATGGGCAATGCGGGTCCCACTGCACGACGCCCTCATTTCTATGCGCGATGGCAGCCGGCGGGCGGCGGGGCGGGGAAGCCCTCGCTGAATCTCGACATCGTCCCGACGGCGGATCCCGGACGGGTGCAGGTGTGCTTCCGCGGACGTCCGGTGCCCGGAGTGAAGGCCACCCTGCGCACACCGGATGAGAAGGAGTCGGAGTGGGTCGCCGACGGCGAGGGGTTCCTCACCTTCCCGGTGAGCCAGTCCGGCCTGTATCTGGTGACGGTCGCGCGGCATCGGGAGACGGCGGGGGGCTTTGCCGGCGGCAAGGAGTACGGACTCACCAGCCACAATGCCTCGCTGACCTGGAAGCAGCCGTAGCCCGCCCAAGGGGTGGGTTGGACGGCGGCGGCTCGACACCGCCTGGGTGTGAGAAGCAGGGGCAGGTCAGTCCCCCCTGCCAGCCGCACGGCGATCGTTCCGGCTACGGCTGCACTGCGTCCGCCAGCCACCGGATCCTCCGCGAGCCGTCTGCGTTTCGTGGACATCTGTTCACGACCAGACGTTTCCCCCCCGCCCGGGAACAGATCGCGCTGCTGGGCCGGGATCTCTGGATCCTGCCTATCGCCAGCGAACCGGCTCGACCTTTGAGCCGACCCTTCCGACCTCCCGCCACGCCGCTGTCCGTAGCCTCCGACTTGGAGGGCTCGCCTGCATACAAGGGGGTATCCGATTCAGGGACGAAATTCCCTCGCCGCAGATCCAAATCCTACCAGTCTTCCCGCGCATCAGGTCATGAACGCGAATCCAACAGCCTCCGATGGAAAGCGGTTCACCGTGCTGCGATGGCGCCTCAAAATGGCCATTGCCATCGGGGCTACAGCGATTTTCGTTACGATGGGGGTGTGGTACCGGATGCGGGAGCCGAGCTATCAGGGCCGGAGTGTCTCCCAGTGGATCATTGAGTTTCGAGGAACCCCACAATCTCCCAGTAGCCTCCCGGATCCGGTCCTGCTTCGGGCATTTCGTGCGATGGGACCCGAAGCGCAGCGGCGACTCCTCTTCTCGGTAAGACGCAGTGACGACAAATGGCGGTACCGTTGGACCCAACTCAGGGAGTGGCTGGGACCGCTTGGAAGGAAGCTGCCCGCGGCCCCGGCCAGCGATCGGCCGTTTTGGGGCGGATATCAGGTCCGCGTGAGCAACAGGCTCCGCCATCTGGCGCCGGAATCGCTGCCGGTCGTTCTCCAATCCGCCTCCCATCAACGCCCCGAGGTGCGCGAGGCCGTGATGAGTGTCCTTGGAGCGGTTGAATCGCCGGAAGGCGACGTACGGGCCGCGCTGCTTGCCGGTATTGAAGACCCAGACTACCAAGTCCAGATGGCCGCCCTGGGTACCGTTCGGCAGTTGAAATCAGACAAGGAGTTCGCTTTGCCGGCGGTTACAGCCGCGCTTGGGCGCGCCGCGTTCCCCGGCATGGGTGTTCAGGAGATTGTCCAGGCACACGCGCTGCTTACGCTGGCGGAGATCGGCGGGGCCGCCCGCGACTCCCTGCCAGTCGTCAGGACCGCCGCGGCGCAAGGGGCCAGCGCGTTCGTTCGGGTGGCAGCTGCTCGGGCGCTCTGGAGGATTGGCCGAGATCCTACCGAGTCGTTTCCGCGGTTGAAGGCGGAGTTTGACGATTACGATCCACATATGAAGTGGATGATCCTGGAGTGCTTTCGTGAGATGGGCACGAATGCCGCTTCGGCGATTGACCAGGTCCGCGCTTACGTCGCCGAACCGGACACGGACATGAGCACGGATCCGAATTTTCTTCATCCAGGCCTGGAGGCCCTGCATGCAATGGAGGGGTCGCATCGGCCCCCGGCTGCTGAACTCCAGGCAGTGCCCCTTCCTCCCGAATGAACACTTCCACGACCGCAGGTTGTGGGTCCGGCGCGGGGTGCTCACCTCCGGACGAATCTGAGTGAGGCAAGGTCGTTCGGTTTACTCCAGGCGCGACTGCAGCGCATTTGCTGCCTCAAGTTTCGCCTCAAATTTCCCAACAATGCTTTGGTAGTCCACCAGCCACCTTTGCCCTTCGACGAAATTGAATGCCAACCTGCCGACCACCAAGAAGTAGGCAACAAATCCCAGAGCCATTTCCTGCCTCACCAAGGCAAGGATGAGACACAAGAGTGATCCTATGCCGAATGCCAGATCGTAGCCGTATATGCGCCCGCGGCTTGAGATTTCAGGGTCCCGAAGGCAGTAGATGAGAATCTTCTCGCGCTCCGTAAATTCCATTGGATTTGGATCGGGCATGGGCGAATTGCACCCCAACACTTCATGCGGGTCAATGAGGGGAATGCTGGGCCACCAACTCTTTGGATCTTGGGGACGCGACGGGTTCCGGCGTTCCCCATCGGTCGAGTGGAACCTTGTTTCTTCTCCGCGTCGCTCTGGTGCCATTGTCAGGACTCGACGAAGATCCGGCGGCGGCCGGCTTCGGCGAGGACGCGGCAGCGGGCGGCGTCGAGGAGCACGGCCAGCAGGATCACGCCGCTGGTCACGATCGGATACAGATACGGGTTCACGTTCAGGATGTTCAGGCCGTTCTCGATCGTTTGGATGAGCAGCGCGCCGAGGACGGTGCCGGGAAGCACCGCACCGCGTCCGCCGAACAGGCTGGTGCCACCGAGAACGGCGGCGGCGATGGCCATGAATTCGCGGTTGTTGCCCAGGCCGGGTGAAACCGCCGGCGCCTGGGACAGCGTGACGATTCCCGCCACCGCGGCGCACCCACCGCAGATCACAAAGACGGCGAAGATCACGCGCTCTGGGTACAGGCCGGCCTTGCGGGCCGCCTCGGGATCCGCGCCCACGGCGTACACGTGGCGTCCGAACGCGGTCCGGGTGAGGACCCCATGCGCCAGGAGCCCCACCAGGGCGAAGACCCACACCGGCAGCGGCACGCCCAGCCAGTGCGCGGCCCCAAGCTGGTACATGCCTTCGGGGAGATTCATCGCTCGCGTCTCGGTGATGCGCAGGCCCAGGCCGCGTCCGAAGTACCGCGTCGCCAGCGTCACCACGAAGGCCATGATCGCGAAGCGGGTGATGAACACCGCGTTCAGGGCGCCCAGCGCGGCGCCGATGGCGACCATGACGGGCAGCGTTCCGGCCAGGGGCCACCCGGACAGGAGGAGCTTGCCCCCCACCGCCGCCGAGACGAACAGGATCGAGCCCACCGACAGGTCCACGCCGGCGGTCAGCAGCACGAAGGTCATGCCCACCGCGAGGATGCCTGTGGACGCGGTCTGAACCAGGATGTTGACCCCGTTGGCGACGGTAAGGAATGCGGGGGACAGGGCTCCGAAGCCGAGCAGGACCACGGCAAACAGGAGGAGCGGCGCCTGGTGCAGCAGGCGCAGGACCGCGGAGTGCTGGAGAACCGGCTTCATGCGGCGGTCTCGTCGTGCAGCGCGGCCCGCAGGATGCGTTCACGGTCGAATTCCTGCGCAGCCATTGCGTCACGGATCCGGCCCCGACGCATCACCAGGATGCGGTCGCAGAGGCCGGTCAGTTCCTCCAGTTCGGAGGAGATCATCAGGATCGCGGTCCCCTGCCGGGCCAGGTCGGCGATGAGGCGGTACACCTCCTGTTTGGCGCCGACATCAATGCCCCGGGTGGGTTCGTCCAGGAGGAGGACCCCAGGGCGGTTCAGCAGCCACTTCCCGAGGACCACCTTCTGCTGGTTGCCGCCGCTCAGCGTCTTGACGGGCTGGGTGTCGCGTGCGGACGTGGTGAGCCGGACCGCCTCGCGCATTCCGGTCACCGCGGCGCCGGCGTCCCGGCGGCGCAGGAGTCCGAGAGGACCCGTTGCGAACCGCGGCCAGCTCACCAGGGACAGGTTGTCGGCGATGGAGGCTTCCAGGCAGAGACCCTCGGCGCGGCGGTCCTCGGTGAGGAAGGCGAGGCCGCGCCGGATGCGCTCCCGCGGCGGCAGCCCGTGGATGGGCTCACCGTCCAGCCGGATCTCCCCGGCGGCGCAGGGGTCAAGTCCGAACAGGATCCGCGCCAGCTCGGAGCGTCCCGAGCCCATCAGTCCCGCGATGCCGAGGATCTCGCCGCGGCGCAGCTCAAAGGAGATGTCGCTGACAGTGCCCGACTGGGACAGGCCGCGCGCCTCCAGGGCCACGGCGCCCGTCGTCCGGTCTCCGCGTCCCGGGTAGAGTTGGCGGATTTCCCGTCCCACCATCCAGGAGACGATCCGGTCCGTGTCGAGCGCCGCCGCGGACTGGTGGGCCACCAGGGTACCGTCGCGCATCACCGCCACCGAGTCGCACAGCCGGAGCACGTGTCCGAGGCTGTGGGAAATGTAGATCATGGAGAGGCCCCGCGACCGCAGTCGGGCCATGATGCCGAACAGCAGCGCCTTCTCCACGTCGGTCAGCGAGGTGGTGGGCTCATCCAGGAGGATCAGCCGGGCGTCCAGGGCGAGCGCCTTGGCGATCTCCACCAACTGCCGTTCGCCGGCCGACAGATGTTCCACGGGAGTTTCAGGCGGCCGGGACAGCTCGACCTGCGCCAGGAGCTCCCGCGTCCGGTCGTGGATCCGGCGCCGGTCGAGCAGCGGGAGCCAGCGGGCGCGCCTCGGGAATCCGGCCACGAACACGTTCTCCGCGATGGACAGGTTCGGGAAGAGATTCAGCTCCTGGTGAATGAAGGCGACCCCGGACCGCGCGGCATCGCGGGGCGTCCGCGGCGCGTAGGGACGTCCATCCAGAAGCATGCTTCCGGCGTCGGGCTGCAGGTTGCCGCCCAGGATGTTCATCAGGGTGGATTTCCCGGCGCCATTCTCGCCGACCAGTCCCACGGTGTGTCCGGGGGGCACGGCGAAGCTCACGTCGCGGAGCACCGGGACGCCGAAGAAGCGCTTGGTGATGTTCCGGAACCCGATCATGCAGCGGCGAGCAGGCGGTTGCGCAGTGCATCCATCAGGGCCGCGCCAAGGATGACACCGCCCTTGATCATGGTGATGTTGTAGAACGTCAGGCCGAGCAGGTTGAGGCTGTTGTCCACCAGCGACAGGAACAGCACGCCAAAGACGGTGCCCAGGATGCGTCCGCGTCCGCCGTAGAGGCTGGTGCCGCCGATGACCACCGCGCCCACCACGTCGAGCAGGTTGTCGCGCGCCATCTCCGGATTGCCGGTTTCGAGGGCCGCGGTGAAAAGGATGGACGACACGGCGGCGAAGAGGCCGCAGGCCACGTAGGTCGCGAAGGTCACACGATGGACCGGCACTCCGGAGATTCGCGCGGCCCGGGGATTGTATCCGATGGCCCGGACCCATTGGCCGTAGAGCGTCCGCGAAAGCGCCGCCTGCGCGAGCGCCGCGACCCCGGCGGTGATGGCTGTCGCCATCCACAGACGCTGTCCCAGCAGCACGAAACCCGGCGGGAGGCCGCCGATCTTCCGGGACTGGGTCATCCAGAGGGCGAGGCCGCTGAAGAGCATCAGGGTGGCCAGGGTGGCGATGAAGGCGGGGACCCGGCAGGCGGTCACCACCCAGCCGTTGACCGCGCCCACGCCGGCGCCGACCAGGAGCATGGCGGCCACTCCGGCGGGAACCGCGAGCGGACTCCCGGCCATCCATCCCTCCTCGGCGCTCATGATCCGGCCGCCCACCACGCTGGCCAGGGAGATGACCGCCGTGACCGAGAGGTCCATGCCGCCGAGAATGAGCACCAGCGTCAGCCCGAGGGACGCCGTGAGGATGGGCAACGCGTAGGCGAGCAGGGCCTGGCCGTTGGAGGCCGAGACGAATCCCGGAGTGAACGGGGCGAGCGTCGCCGCGTAGGCCAGGGCCAGCCAGAGCACCAGCGACTCCGACGTCAGCAAGCGGCGGAGTCCGCTCAGGATCCCTCCGGCCGGACCGGACACCGGCGGGGCGACGACGTTCGGGGTCATCGCCGCACCGCGTTGGCGCCCCACATGCGGGACTTCTTTTCGGCCAGATTGCCCTGATGGATCACGAAGCCGGGATCGAGGATCAGGGGCGGCGTAGCCTTCTTGTCGAGTTGGTCCATCAACGCCTGCACCGACTGTTCGGCCTCGAAATAGACGTCCTGCACGCCGGTGGCGTCGAGGTAGCCATCCACCAGCATCTGGTAGGCGGTGGCGTCCCCGTCGAATCCACCCAGGATCACATGCCCCGGCTCGCCCGCCTTGTGGTACCGGCCCGCCGACTTGAGCGCGGCAATGACCGGGGGGAAGAGAAAGTCCGAGGAGGCGAAGATCAGGGAGATCTCCGGATGCGCCTGCAGGGCGTTGACCACACCGGCACGGGCCTTCTCCTGGTTCCACTCCGAGGGCACCTCGGCCACCACCTGCACGACCGACTCCTGTCCCTTCACGGCGTCGTAGAAACCCTCCTTGCGTCCGATGGCATTGATGTCGGCCAGGTCGCCGACGATCACCATCGCCTGGTGCCGGCGTCCCGATTTCCGGGCTTGCCCGACCAGGAACTCGACCGTCTCCCGGGTGAGCTTGCGGTTGTCGGCGACCACCGCGGTGGATGTCACCCCGGGGGTGTCGGCCGCCGGCCGGTTGAACAGCACGATGGGAATGCCCGCCTCGTTCGCCGCCTTGATGGCGGGAATGCAGGTGCGGGCGTCCTTGGGCACCAGGAGGATGCCGTCCACCTTGCGCGTGATGAAGTTCCGCACCTGCTGCAGTTGCCGGCTGGAGTCGCTGTCCGCGACGGCTTCCAGCATCCCGAGGTTGCGCCGCTGGAGCTCGGCCTTGATGGCCTCAAAGCCGGCGACCCAGTACTCGGTCTGGAGTGTTTCAAAGGCGACACCGATGGTCCGGACCTTCGCCGGTCCGGAGCCTGCGGCGGCGGATTCGGGAGCGGGGGTGCCGGAGGGGCCGCAGCCGGACGGCAGCAGGGTGGCGACGGCCAACGCGGTGATCGTGAGAAGGCGGCGCGGGGAGTGCATGGACTCAGGACTTGAAGGGAACGGTATCAACGTTCGGGGGAGGGTGGCTGAAAGTCGAGGGTCAGCAGGGCGTGGGGCGGAAGGGCGACAGGTGTATCCGGGACGGGGAGCCAGGTTGTGCGGAAACGCTCCGGGTCGGTCATGGCCGCCCAAACGGTGGCGGCGTCGAGACGGCGCAGGCGCGCGGTGCCCGGCAGTTCGGTGTGCGGGAGGGTGACGTGCCGGAACTCCGGAGTGAGATTGGCCAGCAGCAGCCGATGACGCGTGCCGCTCCGCAGCAGCAGCGAGACCACCGAGTCCGGTTCGCTGGTGGTGGTGGCGATGCCTTCGGCGGCGTCAAAGTCCGCCAGATCCGCAAGCACATGATAGAGCGGAAAAACGCCTGCGGACAGCCAGGGGAAGGGCGGCGACGCGCTGGCCTCCTCGGCGGGCGGCATCATCACCCCGCGCCCGCCCGTGGTCTCGTACAGGGTCATGCTGTGCACGCCGGATCCGGCCAGCGCCCGGATCATGGCCAGCGTCCAGGCAGCGCCAAACAGCGAGCCTTGGCGGGCGTCGGACGTGGGAGCCGACCCCTCGGCGGTGGCGCCTGCCGGATTCCCGCGTGGCACGAGGGTGACGGGAGACACGACCAGCGGTTGACCCGGAACCTGTCCCCGGACCGCCGCCACCTGATGCGCCGCCGCCTCCGGGGTTTCCGCAATGCTGGCATTGTCAAAGGCGTGGACCTGCGGATTCATCGCCCACACGGTGAAGTCGCCGTCGCCCGGCGGCCGGCGGCAATGGAACTGGTACAGGTCGCCGCAGGTGCCCGACCCGATGGGCACGCCAAGGGCGCCAAGATGCCGGCGCGCCAACTGCAGCCCCTCCGGCGTCGTGTTGAAGGCATCGCCCGGGCCGAAGATGAGAATCCTGGCCAGCGGTGTTTTCAGCGAGCGCAGTTGTTCTGCCAGGGCATCGAGACAGGACTCCCAGGAACTCCAGTTGCTGCAATCGTCCAGATGGAGGGCCAGTTCGATTCGATGTCCCAGCACCTGGGCGTCCGAGGACTGCTCGGTGAGGTGGATCAAGGTGTCGGCGTCACCCGCCCCCACATCCACCCGAAGATGCGCCAGGCGCAGGGCCTGCAGCCGGGCGAGGGTCTCGGGTTCGGGGAGGGCGGATTCCGGCGCCGCGATCAATCCGAGCTGCGGCAGGGAGATTTTGTCCGGAAGAATGCGGATGGCCACCGGAGCGGCGGGGTCGTGGGCGGCGAAGTTGGGCGGGATTCGGTCCGCCCGCGGGAGCGCTGTCAGGTCCAGCGGCGTGCCGTCCGGCGCGGTCCACCGGACGCGGATCTCCTGCCGGATCCGGGTGCCGGCCCGGATCTCCATCGGCATGGGCAGCCGCAACGGCGTGGAGTAGGTCTTGAAGCTGGCATCAATCCAGTTGCGCTGATCCTCGGTCTCGAAGGTTTCCCCGGAGAAGTCCACCGATGCCCAGACCTGCGGCGTCACTTCGTGATCCAGTCCGGCGAGATCGTGCAGCCACCGCACGGGTTGTTCGGGGGCCACGGTCGCGGGGAAGGACAGTTCCTGCGCGGTGCCGTTGGTGTAACGGGCGCGGCCGCGGGCGCCGGCGGTTTCCCGGATCGGATGCAGCACGCACAGGCCGATGCGGTTCCTCAGGAAGGTGCTGCGTGCCTCGCCGTCGAAGCAGAAGGAGAGGACGCCGTCCGCGCCGCCGGTCAGGACCGCCGTCCACACGAAGTGGATCCCGCCCGCACGATGGGTCCGCGTGTAGGTGATGCGGAACCCCGCCTCCGTGGACTGCAGGTCGAGATCGGTGATTGTTCCCGGCACCGTCCCCCAGTCCCGGTCGCGTACTGCGCCGTAGAGGCGCCGGATCACCTCGCGTCCGCCGAGACAGAGGGTCCGAAGATCGCCTTCCTGGAACACCATCGTCAGCGGACCCGCCCGCAGCGGGCGGCGCTCCGGCGGCGTTGCCAGGCCGTGGATCAGGATCGCGGATGACGGCGCGTCGGGCATGGGATCATCGGGGGCGTAGCATCTGCTGCGTCTGGCAGTACACCGAATGGGCCTCGCCGAAACAGGCCCGGGCGGTCTCCAGCAGGTGGACGCCCAGGTCGGTGTGGAGAAACCGTTCCAGAGTGCGCAACGCCGGCACGCCGAGGTCGCGGGCGAAGGACTCGGCCCGATCGCGGGACCGGTTCCAGACCGCCACGCATTCCACCCCGCCCACCTCCCGCCAGGCGGCGAGCTGGACGCGCGCCCAAATTCCAGCACCGAAGATGGCGAAGCGCAGCGGGGCGGAGCTCATGCGGGTCCGGGGTCGGAAGGACGGGAACCGGGAGAAGATGCCGCAGGCACCCGCCCGGGATCAATGGTCCACCGGGAACTCCCGGTCGTGCGGACCTCATCGCCTCCGGCGAGGTCGAGAAGGAAGCGGTCGCGACCATTCTGACCGCCCTTGAACACCATCTCCCGGCCATCCGCGGCGCGTCCCGGCGCGTGTACCCGGCACCGCGGGGACCCGGGTGCGGCCGCCGCGACGAACTCCAGAGCCTCGACGCCCAGGGCGCG
>JAFLEG010000688.1 GCA_017302195.1 Verrucomicrobiota bacterium | reverse complement strand
GAGGTCACACGGGCCATGCGGCTCTCCAACGGCATTGCCATCGTGATGCTGTTCCTCACCGGCCTGGCGTTTGGACGCTGCGCCGGCCACCGGCCCATCGTCACCGGAGCCTGGATGGTGGTGCTGGGATTGATCCTGGTCGCCCTGACCATCGCCCTCGGGGGCTGAACCACGGTGGGACGCTGATGAAGCCGGTGGTCGTCGCTCTCATCCCGGCACTGCTCCTTTGCAGGGCGGCGGCGGCGGAAGCCGCCTCCGAAGCGCCGGCAGAGCCGGACGCACCCACGGCACCGCGGATGGAAACACGACCCCCGTGGGAATTCTCCGCTTCGGTGATGACCTACATCGTCCCGGACGAGGACAACTACGCCCAGCCCACGGTCACGGCAGACCGCGGACTTCTGCACCTGGAGGCGCGGTACAACTACGAGGCCCTCGAAACCGGCTCCTTCTGGGCGGGGGTGAACCTGGCGGCCGGTGATCGGGTGGCCTTTGAACTGACTCCGATGCTCGGCGGGATCTTCGGCGACACCACCGGCATCGCGCCAGGCTATGAGGGCTCCATCGGCTGGTGGTGGCTGGAGCTGTATAGCGAAGGCGAATACATGGCGGATCTGGGGAACTCCGACGGGAGCTTCTTCTACAACTGGTCAGAACTGACCCTGACGCCGGTGGAATGGCTCCACTTCGGACTCGTCACCCAGCGCACGCGCGCTTACACGTCGGACCGTGAGGTGCAGCGGGGCCTCCTGGTCGGCGTCTCGTTTTGGAGGGCCTCCCTGACCACCTATGTGTTCAACCCCGACGACGCCCGCCCCCTGATCGTCGTGGCCCTCGGCGCAGAATTCTGACCGGTGACGTGGTGCGGTCCCGGTCCCCTCAGGGATCCCGCCGGATCTCAAGCCCGTTCCTTGATGGAGGAAAGCCGGACTGCCGATCTACAGCCGCCTTCTGGATCCAATTCCCTTTTCTCCCAGGGCCGGCCATGCTTCGGACTTCCGTGAGCGCTCCAGAGTTTCATCCACACATCGTCAGCCTGCCGGTCTATGTGCCGGGACGCCCCATTGAGGAAGTGGCCCGCGAACTGGGCCTGGAGCCCGACGGGATTGTCAAACTCGCGAGCAATGAGAATCCGCTCGGCCCGTCGCCGAAGGCCCTGGAGGCCATGCGTCGGGCCCTGGAAAACCTGCACCTGTACCCGGACGGCAGCTCGTTCCAGCTCAAGCGGGCGCTGGCGCGGCGCCTGTACCTCGATCCGGAGCACCTCATCCTCGGCAACGGCTCCAACGAGATCATCGAACTGGTGGGCCACGCCTTCCTGCGTCCGGGCGACGAGGTGGTGGTCTCGCAGTACTGCTTCGCGGTGTACCCGATCGTCACCGCGCTCTTCGGCGCGACCCTGGTTACCGTGCCCGCGCACGGGTTCGGCGCCGACATCCCGGCCATGCTCCGGGCCATCACGCCCCGGACCCGGATTCTCTTTCTTGCGAATCCCAACAACCCCACCGGGACCCTCACCTCCCGCGAGGCCGTCAGCGAACTGCTGGCCGGGGTGCCGCCACACGTGCTGCTGGTGCTGGACGAGGCCTACGTGGAATTCCTGGGGGATCCGGCGGACTGCCTGCCGCTGATCCGCGCCGGCACGCATCCCAACCTGCTGCTCATGCGGACCTTTTCAAAAATCTTCGGCCTGGCAGGACTGCGGATTGGCTACGGGATTGCCGCGCCCGAAATCGTCCGCGGGCTTGAACGTATCCGGCAACCCTTCAACATCAATGCCCTCGCGCAGGCCGGGGCACTGGCCGCCCTGGAGGATGAGGAACACCTGGCCGCCACCCGCGCCAACAACCGGCTCGGACTGGACTATCTTCACACCGCGTTCGCCCAGCTCGGACTCGAGTTTGTGCCGAGCCACGCCAATTTCGTCCTGGTGCGGGTGGGGGACGGCCTGCGGGTGTTCCAGGAACTGCAGAAGCTCGGGGTGATCACCCGGCCGATGGGCAGCTATGGTCTGCCGGAGTGGATCCGTGTCTCCGCCGGCTTGCCGGAGGAGAACCACCGGTGCGTCGAAGGACTGCGGACAATTCTGAAATCTGCCCACGCGGCAGAGTGATCCTCAGAGAGACCGCGGGCGGGCCGGTGAGCTCAGGCCTGCCGAGAAGCACGCCGGCGCCAGGCGCCAAATCCCAGCAGGGCCATCCCGGCCAGCACGCCGACCGCTGCCGGTTCGGGAACGAGCAACAGTTCCATGTTGCCTCCGAAGGCGTACATCTGCGGGCTGCGCTCGTTCTGGCTGGTGAAGTGCAATCCGGGAACCCCGGTGTCGGTGTAGTAGTAACCCGTGGACTCCAGCTTGAATGCCGGATCAATGGTCACATAGGGACCGGTCGCCAAATTGAGAGGCACGCCATTCTGACGCGTGGTCCAGGCGAGCAGATAGGTGGTGTTGGCGTCCAGGGTGATGGTGGTGGCCAGGTTTTCCCAGCGCGTGCCGTCCCGGAGAGGAGAGCCGGTACCGTCCTTGACCGTCACGGTGCCGAGGAGGTTCTTGCTCAGGTCGAAGATCCCCACCTGCTCGGAGTATTCCAGACCGTCGTCGTTCTGATCGAAGATTCCCAAGGCCTTGATGGCGATGGGCGAATCCCCGACGGAAAACTGGGTCCCGATGGTCACCACGCTGCCGCCATCCACCCAACTGCCGCTCGGATTGGTGGCGAAGGCCGCGGCAGAGGCGGTGCCGGCGGCGGCAACCGTGAATGGGGCGGCTCCGAGGAGGGACTTGGTGAGTTTCATGTGGAACTGGGCTGGACGAACAACGTCGTTCTCAAAAGCGAGACTTTGTAAAGTAACACCCGTCTGCAAGCAGAAATTTTGCCAATGTCGTGAAGCATTCAAACGTGGACAAGTTTGTGCGAGCAAAGGCGGACGGGGCTAAAAGGCATTGAGGGAGAGGAGGACAACCGGGGTTTGGCCGGCCTTGGGTTCCTGGGCCAGGAGCGTGATGT
>JAFLEG010000687.1 GCA_017302195.1 Verrucomicrobiota bacterium | reverse complement strand
GGGACCAGGCCATCGGCGATCAATCCGTGCGCCACCCGGTTGGCCCGCCGGTTGAGCGCATCGTAGGTGAAGACGAGTTCGGGGGTCCGCAGCGCCTCGCGGTCCGCATGCCACCGGACGCGTTCCTCGAAGGCGGACGGGATGTCCCGTTCCGCATCCTCGAGGCACCAGGCCGGCGTCCGTGGGGCGCCGCTCAATCCGCTGCCGGAGTCCATGGCGCCTTCTCTCCGCGGACGACGATGGCCGAGTTCATCCCGCCCATGCCGGCGCTCAGGGTCATCGCGTGCGCGACCGGCGCCGCGACGGGGCGTCCGACCACATGGCGCAGCGCGCATTCGGGATCCGGTTCCTCCAGGCCTCCGGTGGGCGGGATGAGGTCGTGACGGGAAGCCAGGAGCGCGATGAGGAACTCCACCGACCCGCTGGCGGCCAGCAGATGGCCCAACTGCCCCTTGGTGCCGCTGACCCACGGGGCGTCGTCTCCCGGAAACAGCGTCCGGATCGCGGCCGCCTCGGCCACATCGTTGCGCCGCGTGGCGGTGCCATGGGCGTTGATGTACCGGATGTCGGCCGGCGTGAGCCGCGCATCCTCCAGCGCCTCCTCGATGGACAGGATCAGGCCCGGCGCCTCCTCGGAGATCACCGACATGTCGAGGGCGTCGGAGCGCAGTCCATAGCCCATCATCTCGCCGTAGATCCGCGCACCGCGTTGCGTGGCGTGCTCCCAGTCCTCCAGCACCACCAGGGCGGCCCCCTCGCCGAGGATCACTCCATCCCGCGCCCGGTCAAACGGGCGGCAGCGTCCGGTCCGCGATCCGGTGAGGTTCTGCGAGAAGATGGCGGTGCACAGCGGGTTCACCCCCGAGTCGGCACCACCGGCGATCATCACATCGGCCCGGCCCAACTGGATGGCGTCGAAGGCCGCCGTGAGATTCAGGGCTCCGGTGGCCGAGGCCGCGTTCTGGGAAAGCATGGGACCGCGCAGCCCGTAGCGGATGGACACCAGGGCTGCACAGCCGCAGGGACGCGACTGGTTGAGGGTGTGCGGGGACACCTGGCGCACCTGGCCGGCCTGGAGGCGCTGAAGCGCCTCGGCCACCGGCTCATAGGCGGAGTTCGAGACGCCGATGGCGGTGCCGATGCGGTTCCGTCCCGGCACCGGACGCGTGTTGCCCCGGAGCGGCTGGCGTGGCAGATCGAGTCCGGAGTCCCGGACCGCATGCTCGGCGGCCACCAGGGCCATCACCTGCACCCGGTCCAGATAATGCACCTCGCGCGGTGAGATGCCCCAGGCCTCGGGGTTCAGGGACGGCAGCTCGGTCGCGTGATTCAGGGCAAACCCCGTGGCGTCGAAGCGCCGGATGGGCGCAATGGCCGAGGCTCCGGACAACAGGCGTCCGAACACGGCGGCAACGTCGTCGCCCAGGGGCGTGACGAGCCCCAGACCGGTGACGGCAACACGGCGGGCGGACGAGCGGGACCTGGATCCCAGCAGACGCTCAGACATGGGTGACCTCGCGGATCCCTGGCGCCAATGACGGCGCGGCAGGCGCGGTGGCACCGGCGAATCCCTGAGGCGGAATAAGGGTCCCAAATGTCGCGACCTCGGACAACAGGATTCCTGATGGATGTCCGCACCGGACCGGTCCGGCGGATGCGACGCGCCGCCGCACGGATTTCGGTCTGGGAAGGCGGCGGGGTGTCGCTAGGGTGGGAGGGTGCGGTGGCGATGGAAGCAACGGGTTTGCGCAATGGCTGCGTCCCTGGCGATGGCGGCGGCCGGTTGTGACGCCCCGGCGCCCGGTCCCACGACACCCGCAGCAGCCCCTCCGGTCCCGGGACCGGCCAGTGCGGCGACCCAGCCGCTGCTTGAGGAGGCGGGAAGCAGTCCGCTCCCGGCCGGGAGTGCGGATGAAGTGGCCCTGTCCACCGAGATGGAACGCGCCCAGGGATTCATCCGCACCGGAAAGCTGACCGAGGCCGCCGGGGTCTATGAAGCCCTCCTGGGCCGGGCGGCGGAAAACGAGGAGGTGCACTTCAACTACGCCCATCTGCTGACCCGGATGGACCGGACCAACGAGGCGGCGACCCACTACCGCATCGCCATCGAGCTGCTGCCCACCTATGCCGAAGCCCACAACAACCTGGGCAACCTGCTGGTGCGCCAGAAACAGTACGACGAGGCCATCCGCCACTTCGAGCGCGCCCTGAAGGTCAACGATCAGGACAGCGCCACCTACAACAACCTCGGCACCGCCCTGGGAGGCGCCGGACGCATCGCCGATGCCATTCCCAATTTCGCCCGGGCGGCCCAGTTGAATCCCGACTATGCCGAGGCGTGGTTCAACCTGGGGCGCGCCAACCTCTCGGCCGGCCACCTGGACGAAGGGATCACGGCCCTGGAAACCGCGGTGAAGCTGCGTCCCGACCTCTCGCCGGCGGTGCAGATCCTGGAGAAGGCGCGGCAGGCACGGAAGAGCCGGGGATTTTGAAACCCGGAGGGGATCCCGCGTGTCTCCCTCCCGTTCGGGGGGCCCTCCCCGGCTCCCGGGCTGCCGAATTGGCCTGTAACCCGGACGACACATTGCCTATCCTTTCCAGAACACCGGATCCGATGCCGCGCCTTCCGCGCGGGCGGCCCCGGGTTGGCCGCCGCTGACGCCGCATGAACAAGAACGATTCGCTTCTGGAGTTCTTCTCCGCCCAGGGCGCCGAAATCCACTACGGGCTCTTCCTCGTCAACTTTCTGCTCGCCGCGCTGCTCGCGCACCTGCTGGGCCGCGCCTATGCGCGCTTCGGGAATTCCCTCTCCAACCGGGAGCTCTTCGCCCGGAACTTCGTGGCGCTCACCATGACGACCATGCTGATCATCACGATCGTCAAGTCGTCCCTGGCGCTGTCCCTCGGCCTGGTGGGCGCCCTGTCCATCATCCGGTTCCGCGCCGCCATCAAGGAGCCGGAGGAGCTGAGCTACCTGTTCATCTGCATCGCGGTCGGGCTCGGGCTC
>JAFLEG010000686.1 GCA_017302195.1 Verrucomicrobiota bacterium | reverse complement strand
GTCCCCGGAAGTGACCCAGCCAACGCCGCAAGGCCGCCGACAGATCAAACTTCCGCACGATGTCCTCGGGCAACGGAAGGGGCGGGGACGGCGAGGCGGTCGCCCTCGGAGGAGGCGTGGCTGGACCGGGACGTGTGGAGGGCCTGGCGTCGGCCAATGGACGGTCCACCTCCTTCGGAGTGGACGCCACCGGCGCGGGCTCTTCGCTCGCCAGCCGGGCCACCTCGCTTCTCAAGCGCGCCAACTCCGCCTCCAACTCGCGTTCACGAGCCTTCAGTGGATCGGCAGGCCTCTTGAAAATCCCCCACATGAACCGTTGAGAACGACGCACCAGGTCCACCCCGCCTTCAGGTCCCCGGGTTGTCCAGTCACCTTTCGAGGCGCCTCATCATCGCCGCAGCGCCAGCCATGCCATCGAAAGCGCCAGAAGAAGCGTCGCCAGAACCAGCGGCCAGGTCAGGGCAAGGCCCAGCCGGCACAGCCGACCAAGCGGCAGGGAATTCCAGGGCATTGCCTCCCGGCCGGGTGCAGCGGCATCGGGGACGGTGGTCCTGCCCTCCAACACCGGCCACTTCCTGGCAGCGGATTGATATTCCAGCCGCGCGTTCTCAATGGTGGTGAGGGAGCGGGTGAGTTCCTGCTCCCAGGACTCCGTCGTCCACGACTGCTCGTTGAGCTGCTCAACGCCTCCGAGCGCCGAACGGAGCCCCTCCAGGGTCCGCGCGAGCTGCTCGGCGTCCCGACGCGCATCCTGTTCCGCCTTCTCCAGGAGCCCGATTCCCCGCGTCAGGGACTGCAGTGTCTCCGAGCGGCCGGCGGTGAAGTTGGCGTGGCGACGGCGGGTTTCCTCCACGGCGGCCCGCGTCCGCTCGAGCCGTTCCTGGGCCTCGCGGAGCCTGGCCAACTGTTGCTGCGTACCGGTCAACTGGGCATCGAGGTCCTCCCGGGAAGGTGCGCGGGACGACGGCGGGGCATTCCGCGGACCGCTGTAATCCGTGTCCACGAAATCGGTCCCCTCAAACGCCATGGCTGAAATGCTGATCCGAACGGCGAATCCCGCCAAGAACGGAGTGGATCAATTGCCACGGGAGGCCGACGGCGGCAGCGGGCGCACCCAGATCTCACGGTACCACACCTCATCGCCGTGGTCCTGCAGCAGGATGGGCGTGGGAAACTTCGTGCCCCAGCGGGCTTCACCCTTGAACTTGCTGGCCGCCTTGGCCGCGGCGAGTTCGGGGGAGCCCAGAGTGTAGCGCACCACGCGGGCCCCGTTGAGCCAGTGCTCGACGTCCATGCCGCGCACCACGATCCGGGAAACGTTGGTCCGGCCCGCCGGCAGCACCGAGGCCCCGACAGCCGGCAGCGCGTCATAAAGGGCACCGGTCTGGCGCTTGGCGCCCAGGAGGGCGTCCGGATGCGCCGCGTCATCAATCACCTGGTACTCATGGCCGATCGGCGCCCCGCGCTGTTCATCAATGAAGTACTTCACCCCGCTGTTGGCTCCAGGAGCCACGCGCCAGGTGAATCCCAGCTCAAAATCCGAGAATTGGTTGGTGGTGAGGATATCCCCTCCGCCGCCCTTGGCCTGATGCTTGAGCCATCCCTCCTCCACCACCCACCCCGACTTCGGAAACTCCGCTTTTCCAAAGCCGCGCCAACCCCCGGTGGACACCCCGTCGAAAAGGAGGATGCGCCCCCGGTCCTCCCCCGTCGCCGCGTCTGCCGCCTGCGTCCGCTGCCCTTCAATCATCAGGAGTCCGAAGGCGACGAGGATCACGAAATGCTTCATGGAGGGAAGCAACCCGCCACGGTGCCCGGGAGTCAACCCCGATCGACACCCCGATCGAGGCCCGGGACCGATCGGGGTGGCGCGTCGGGAGCGACGTCTCGGCAGATCTCAAGCTGACACCCCGGGGGACTCACCTTCGGCACCCCGGATTCCCGGAAAAATATGAGTTTTGGATTGCCTTTGGCATCAATAAGTTGCAACTAAGTTTTCCCTAATCGTCCCTGGCAAAAATCTCGGGCATCGCCTCCCCAGAAGGCCATGCCTGAGCGGAGCTCTCTCCGTCAGCACACTGGTAACGACAACAACGACGATATGAAACAGATCCAAAAGAAAGCCGCGAGAATCCTGGGAAGGATGGGCCTCTGCGCCGGGCTGGCAGCCCTGCTCTGCCCTTCCACCTCCCGTGGCCAAACCATCCCCAACCCCAGCTTCGAGGAGAACACCTTCACGGTCTTTCCCGGCTACATCTCCGAGAACGGCGAGGTCGCCGGGTGGACCACCGATGCACCCGGGCTGACCGGGCTGAACCCGGCGGGCGGCGAGAGCTTCTTCGCCAACAACGGGGCGATTCCCGACGGGGTCAACGTGGCCTTTGTGTCCGGGGGCAGCACCCTGGGCACGACCATTTCCGGCCTGACTGCCGGGAAGAACTACACGCTGACACTCCGGGTCAACGCCTCATCTGAACAGGTGCCCAGCCTGCGGGCCACGGCGGACGGCGCGGACATCCTCGCCCTGTCGGTCTATCCGGTCGCCGGCACGGCGCCCTATGAGTACATCTCGTTTGAATTCACCGCGGCGGCGGCCACCGCGAGCCTGGGACTGGTCAACGACGCCGGAAGCGACCAGGTGCTCCTGGTGGATCAACTCACCGTTGCGGAAAGCAGCGGTCGCTGGAGCGTGGAGGCCTGGACGGACGACGCGACCTCCGGCGTGGACTCCCAATACGTCTATTCCCACGCCTACAGCTTTGGCACGGCCAACGGCGCCGTCATCAATGGCGTTCCCTTCGCCGGAATCCCGGGGGCGAATCCGGCGGTCACCGGCAAGTTCGCCACCGCCCGTTTCGGCAACGTGTTCAACGGGGACCAGAACAACCTGACCGGCGGCAGCGCCGCGCTCGCCACGGACTTCGTGTACTCCGGGGCCAACGTCAACTCCGGGGAGTACCAGAGCATCACCCTGGAAGGACTGACCCCGGGCACGGAGTACGTCGCCACCCTGTTTTCCGTG
>JAFLEG010000685.1 GCA_017302195.1 Verrucomicrobiota bacterium | reverse complement strand
GGCGATCTCGTCCGCCTGGGCCTCCAGCGCGGCACGGCCGGCCTCCGGTTCGATGAGCTGCAGCACGCGGATGCCGCCCTCCCGGTCCCCGTGCCGGGCGATGAGCCATCGCGGGCTTTCGGGGATGCCGAGGCAGAGCAGGGAATAGAGCAGCGCCGGAACCGCCTCCACCCCGAGCATCCAGCGCCAGGCGTTGTCGCCGGTGCCGGCGAGCAGTGCATTCGAGATGAAGGCCGCCAGGATGCCGAAGACGATGTTGAACTGGAACAGCCCGGCGAGGCGGCCGCGGCTGGAGGCCGGTGAGATCTCCGCAATGTACAGGGGCGCCGCGACGGTGGAAATTCCCACGCCGAGCCCGCCGATGAAGCGGGCCAGGCTGAAGGAATACACCCCGGTTGCCAGGCCGGACCACACGGCCGACACCAGGTAGAGGATCCCGATCCAGAGCAGGGTGGCGCGGCGCCCCAGGCGGTCCGTGGGCCATCCACCCACGAGCGAGCCCAGCACGGTCCCATAGAGCGCCGAGGCGATCGCCAGTCCGTGGAGTCCGTCGCTCAGGTCCCACAGGGACTGGATCGTCCTCTCGGCGCCCGAGATGACGACCGTGTCGAATCCAAAGAGGAATCCGGCCAGGGCGGAGGTGAGGGACCAGAGAACGATGCGGGTTTTCACGGGAAATCGTTCCGCAAATCCTGATGGACCCTGCGGGGAGGCGACGGGGCGCGACGGGGCGCGATGCCGGTACGGCGGGCGGTTCAGCGGTTGGCCCGGTTCAGCGGATCCCAAAACTGGGAGTTCTCCAGGCCGCGGGCGCCCCCGGACACCGGATCCACCGGGGGATTGATCAGCGAACTCTTGCGCGCTTCGGCGTGGCCGTCGTTGAACCCGATGACCCCGCCGCCGCGATGCCGGGTGTTGTCAATGCCTTCCAGCCCCTGGCCGCGGGCCATGCCGCTGAAGGGCCACCACAGGCTGCTGCTCCACGAGCCATCCACCTTGGGCATGCCGTCCCCGATCACCAGGTTCTGCGACGGGCTGACAATGGCGGTCCGTTTGAACCACGGGGCGACATCGAAGCGCACGCCGGCCACGTTCATGGTCTCCGGACCGTAGGGGTGCCGGCCCAGAAAGTAGCCGTTGTACCCGTAGCCCACCTTGTGCGCATCGAACTTCCACTCCCAGCGCACGCCATTGTCGAAACGTTTGCCCTTGATGCTGGGGCAGCGGAACAGGTTGGAGGCATTGTTGCCGAAGGTGACGATGGAGGTGCCCCACCAGTTGGTCAGCGCCTGCGTCGGGTTGTCCGACTGGCCCAGGTTGCGGTGCGCCGGGAAGGTTTCCCGATACTCATCGGTGTAGAACTGCATGAACAATCCGACCTGCCGGAGGTTGTTCATGCAGGAGGTGCGGTTGCCCTTCTCCTTGGCGTTGGCCAGGGCCGGCAGGAGCATGCCGGCCAGAATGGCGATGATTGCGATCACCACGAGCAGCTCAATGAGCGTGAAACCCGATCGCCGCGGGACGGAGGTGCGAATGGAATGTTTCATGGGGTATCGAGACCAATTCTGGGCATGGCAGCGGCCAGGGGCCAGAGGGAAATTGAGGCGACGCTCGCTTTGTTGGCGTCGCCGTGGGCCTCGAGTTCCCAGCGGAGTCCGGGAGACTCCGGAAGCACCAGGTCGGTGAGCACCGTCTCGCCGTCCTGGGCGAAGACCTCCAGGGACGAAACATCGGCCAGGATCTGGAGCCGGAGTCGTCCGTCCGTGAGCCGGATCGGTGCCCGGTGCACCCCGGCAAAGTGGGGGCTGAACTCACTGCGGCCGGAACGCGTGCGGTCCAGCCGGAGTTCGCCGGCATCGAGATCGGCGGAGATCTCCGTGGTGCCGGTGAATCCATGGACCGCACGGAGGACCAGTTTCCCGGACCCGGGCACCCGGTCCCAGGTGATGTCAAGTTCGGCCAGGCCATTGGGGATCTGCCGCGCCTGCAGCCACCGGGCAGCCCGGGTTCCCGGACTGCGCCCCAGATGCTCCCGGCGGCCCCGGAGGGTTTGCAGCTCCCGCACGGGCTGTTGCACCAGGCGGAGACCGGCCGGCGTTTCCCGCAGGGTGAGGGACCGCGGCACCGTCATGGCGCTGCGCCAGGGCTGGGTCGGCACCTCGTTGGCGTAGGTCCAGTTGCTCATCCATCCGATCCAGAGGCGGCGTCCGTCCCGCGGTGGCACGTCGGACCAGGTGACCGCGGCGTAGAAGTCGCGTCCGAAGTCCGCCCAGAGGGCGCCGGGCTGGGTCCCCGTTGCCGGCGTTCGGGTGGTGAAGCGCGTGCCATCGAAGTCCCCCACGAAGTACTGCGTTCCGGAGCCGCCGGCCGGGGCGCCGGACCCGACGTTGACCACCAGCACCCAGGGAGCGGCGCTGCGGCGACCCTCGACGGTCACCGGGACGAGGTCCGGACACTCCCAGATGCCCTCCGTGGATCCTGCCGGGCCGAAGTCGCTCAGGTGGGTCCAGACCTTCAGGTCAGGCGAACCGTAGAAGCGCACCATCCGTTTCGGCGGCCAGGCCACGGCCATCACCCAGCGGCCGGTGCCCTCATGCCAGAACACCTTGGGATCGCGAAAGTCGGCCTCACCAATGTCCAGGACCGGATTCCCGGCAAACTTGGTCCAGGTGCGTCCGCGGTCGGTGCTGTAAGCGATGTGCTGGTTCTGGAGGGGGCGTCCGGTGTGGTGTCCGGTGTAGATCGCCACCATCGGCGGGCGGCCGTCGCGTCCGAATCCGGTGGTGTTCTTCCAGTCCACCACCGCGCTCCCCGAAAAAATCATCACCCCGTTCTCCTCGGCCAGCGCCAGGGGCAGGTGCTCCCAGTGCACCAGATCCCGGCTGACCGCATGGGCCCAGCTCATGTGGCCCCAGCGGTTCCCGTACGGGTTGTTCTGGTAGAAGAGATGATACTCCCCCTCAAACACCACCATCCCGTTGGGATCGTTCATCCAGGTGTCGGGCGGGGTGGCGTGGAACTGGGGACGCCAGGG
>JAFLEG010000684.1 GCA_017302195.1 Verrucomicrobiota bacterium | reverse complement strand
CCGTCGGCGTTCCGGTCGCCGCAGGCGTCGTTGCCGTGGCGGTGGCACCGTCCAACGCCACCGTGGTGACCGGGGCCAATCGGACCTTCACGGCCACGGTCACCGGCACCACCAACACCGCCGTCACCTGGGCGGTCAACGGGATCACCGGCGGTTC
This sequence comes from Verrucomicrobiota bacterium, assembly GCA_017302195.1. GTDB lineage: Bacteria > Verrucomicrobiota > Verrucomicrobiia > Limisphaerales > UBA9464 > UBA9464. The sequence continues at coordinate 2,878 of JAFLEG010000684.1, read as the reverse complement.
GGCAACCTTGGGAAGGATCAGCACCGGCGGGCGCTATGTCGCCCCGGCGACGGTGCCCTCGCCGGCCACCGTGACCGTGCGCGCCACCTCGGTGGCGAATCCGTCCGTCTCCCGTTCGGTGACCGTGACCCTTTCCGCACCGCTCCCCGCCGTCACCGTGACAGTCACTCCCGCCATGGTGACGACCGCACTGGGAACCTCGCAGAGCTTTGCGGCGACCGTCGCCGGCAGCACCAACACCACCGTGACGTGGTCGGTCAACGGGGTGAACGGCGGTTCCGCAGCGAACGGAACGATCAGCACGGCCGGACGCTACACCGCCCCGGCCACGATGCCGGCATCGGCCACGGTCACCGTCCGGGCCACCTCGGCGGCCAATCCTGCGGGATACGCCCAGGCCGTGATGACACTGGTGCCCCCGCCGCCGCCGGTCTCCGTGGCCGTGTCGCCGTCGTCGGCGACCGTCGCGCTGGGTGCCGTCCGGACCTTTACCGCGACCGTCACCGGGACCAACAACACTGCGGTGACGTGGTCGGTCAACGGGGTCTCCGGCGGCTCGGCAACCCTCGGCCGGATCACGACGGCCGGTGTCTATACCGCCCCCCCGGCGATGCCGGCGTCCAGCACGGTCACCCTCCGCGCCACCTCGGTGGCGAATGCCACCAAGTCCGCGCAGGCCTCGGTGCGTCTGACCCTGCCCCCGACGACCCCGGCACGGCTGGCAGCGGCCCGCTTTCTGGACCAGTCCTCGTTCGGCCCGACCCCCGCCAGCCTGGCCCGCGTGGGGCAGATCGGGATTGCGGCCCACCTGGAGGAGCAGCTCGCCCTCCCGGCGACGCCGTTCCTGCCGCCGCAGGGAAACTCCGCCGGGGAGCTCCAGCGCTGGCTGCTCCATCACTACACCGCCGCCCCCGACCAGCTCCGGCAGCGCATGATCTACTCCCTCAGCCAGATCGTGGTGACCTCGGCGAACAAGCTCGTGTATGCGGACGAGCTGCTGCCCTGGCTGAACGCGCTCCGGACCCACGCCTTTGGCAACTATCGCGACCTGCTACGAGACGTCACCCGGACCTCGTCCATGGGCAAGTATCTGGATCTGGCCAACTCCATGAAGCCGGGGCCCGCCGGTGGCGCAAACGAGAATTTCCCCCGTGAACTGCTGCAGCTCTTCACGATCGGGGTCTGGGAGCTGAATCCAGACGGCAGCATCTGGCTCGACGCCGGCAACGCGCCGGTCCCCGCCTTCACGCAGACGGACGTCGAGCAGCTCGCACTGGCGCTCACCGGATGGACCTACGCGACCGCACCAGGGCAGACGCCGCGATCCGCCAACAATGAATACCACGGGGCTCCCCTGGAGACGCGTCCGCAGAACCACGCGACCGTCTCCAAGGCCCTCCTGGGCCGCGTGATTCCTGCCAGCCAGTCGGTCGAGCAGGATCTCGAGAGCGTGCTCGAGATCCTGATGACTCATCCCAACATGCCGCCGTTCCTCGCCACGCGCCTGATCCGCAGCCTGGTGATGAGCAATCCCAGCCCGGGCTACATCCAGCGCGTGGCCACGGTGTTCAGCGCCACCGGCGGGGATCTGCGGGCGACCCTGGTCGCGGTGCTGACCGACACCGAGGCGCGCAATGACGTCCCGTCCGCCACCTCCGGCCGGCTGAAGGAACCCATCCTCCACGTCTCGGGATTCCTCCGCGCGCTCGGTGGCCAGTACCTTCCCGGACAGCAGCTCACGTATCTGTACGATGGCATGATGCAGATCCCGATCGGTCCGCCGTCGGTGTTCGGCTGGTACTCCCCGCTCTACCGGGTGCCGAAGAGCCCGCTCTTCGGACCGGAGTTCCAGATCTACTCCCCGACCGAGGCCACGCTTCGGGGCAACCTGTTCCACCATCTGCTCAGCAACGCCGGCGGCGACGTCACCCTGGACCTCTCCCCATTCCAGCCGTTCGGCAATGACATGGCCGGGCTGGTGGAGGCCGCGAACCAGCACCTGCTCCACGGACGCATGCCCGCCGGCATGAAGCAGGCGCTGATCACCGCCGCCACGCCCGGGTACGACGCCCGCACCCGAATCGAGACGGTCCTGTACCTCACCGCGCTCAGCGGCCAGTTCGCCATCCAGCACTGAATCCCAACCTCCCGACGGACATTCCTCCATGAACCCCACACGAATCAGCCGGCGGAGCCTCCTGCGCGGAGCGGGCGCCGCCGCGCTGCTGTCCCGGCTCGGCCGGATGAACGCGTTGGCACAGTCCGCCGCGACGGACTACCGGGCCCTGGTCTGCGTGTTCCTGTTCGGTGGGAACGATGGCCACAACACCGTCATCCCGCTGACCCAGGCCGCCTTCAACGCCTACCGGGCCGGACGCGGCAGCCTGGCGCTCCCGGATTCCAACGGGCCGCTGCTGCCGGTGGAGTGCACGGACGGCACGCCCTACGGGCTGAACCCGGGACTGGCCGCCATCCATCCGCTGTGGGCCCAGGGCCGGCTGGCCGTCCTCGCCAACACCGGCATGCTGGTGGCCCCGGTGACCCGCCAGACGTTCCTGTCGAAGACCGCGCCGCTGCCCACCAACCTGTTTTCCCATTCCGACCAACTGCAGCAGATGCAGAGCGGATTCCCGTCCACCACCGGCGGCACCGGCTGGGGCGGCCGGGCCGTGGATGCCCTGCGCGCCCTGAACGGGAGCTCCACCTTCCCCGCCAGCGTGTCCACCAGCGGACCCGCGCTGTTCTGCACCGGCGGCGTCGTCAAGATGAACATCGACACCGACCTGCAGTGGGCGTTCTGGGAAGGCGTGATGGGCTTCTACAAGAAGAACGAAGGCTATCTGCAGGGCCAGATCGGCAACCCCGAAGGCGACGACAA
>JAFLEG010000683.1 GCA_017302195.1 Verrucomicrobiota bacterium | reverse complement strand
GCCGCCCGCGCGGAGATCCACGCCGCCCTCGGCGAGGCCCGCGACGCGGGCGTGGCGGTGCTGCTCATCTCCAGCGACCTGGACGAATTGCGCGCCCTGTGCACCCGGGTGGCGGTTTTGCGACGCGGACGGGTCGTCGGAGAGGTGCCGGTGGAGGAGGCCAGCGACACGAAGCTCGGCGCGTGGATGGTCGACGGGTAGCGCCGCACGATCGCGTGCATGGTCGCGGCGGCCTTCGGGTATGCTCCGTCACCGGGTAGATGAAGCAGATCGACAAGCTGGTGGGGCGCCTGGTGCGCTTCGCGGCGGAGGCGTTGGAGGTGGCGTCCAACGGACCCGTGGTGGTGCGCACGACGGCGGGGGAGCGCGCGTCCAACCAGCTCCTCGACCACGCCGCGGTGACCAGCATGGTGCAGGAGGTGTGTCCGCCCCCGCGCTGGCGCGAGCTCGCCGCGGGGCAGGTCGTGCGCTTCGTGTACGAGGGCGCCGCCGCGGGCGTGGTCACCGTGGAGACGGGCTACCTCACCGAGCCGACGCCCGGCGTTCCAAATGCCGGCGGGCTCGCGGCGCTCGGGCCGCTGGTAGAGGAGGTTCTCCACAGCCCGAACGTGCCGACCGCCGTGCAGCCGCTGGTGGTGACCGCGCGGATCCGCGAAACCTTCGCACCGGTCGGCGACGTGACGCTGACCTACCGGATTCAGTTCGGCGCCGAGGTGGCGATTCCCATGCGGGATGACGGCACCCAGGGCGACGGCCGTGCCGGGGATGGCATCTATGGCGCCGCCATCCCGGAGCGGACCGCCCGACCCGGACAGATGATCCGCTACGCGGTCACCGCGACCGACCGGGAGGGCCACGCCTTCCGCATCCCCCTCCACCTGGATCCGCTCAACTCCGAGGAGTATCGCGGCACGGTGGTGGCCGACCCGACGGTGTCCAGCCGCCTGCCCATCGTGCACCTGTTCGCCGCGCCGTCAGAACTGCCGCGCATTGACGGCGAGGCCGGCGGGCGGGTGGCGGTCTTCTTCGACGGGGAGCTCTACGACAACGTAAGGATGGAGGTCCGCGGCAACACCACCGCCGGCTGCAACAAGAAGTCCCACCGGGTCGAGTTCCCGCGCGATCATCGGTTCCGTCCGCCGGGTTCCGACCTCCGCCTGCGGCGCACGTCCTTCATGGCCGACTACGCGGACCCCGCCTACCTCCGGCAGCACCTGTCCTTCTGGCTGGCAACCCGCGCCGGACTGCATGCGCCCTTCTACGACGCGGTGCGCCTGCAACTCAACGGGACCTTCTACCAACTGGCCTATCACTCCGATGTGCTCGGCGACGAGCAGTTGCGGCGGTTCGGACTCGACCCTGACGGGGCCCTGTACAAGGCGGTCGGCGTGGCCATTCCGGACGGCAGCAGCACGGGGGGATTCCAGAAGCTCACCCGGACCGGGGAGGGGACCGAGGATTACGTGGAGTTCGTGAACGCCATCGGGCCCGGACGTCCGCTCGCCGACCGCCGTACCGCGCTCTTCGACCGCGTGGACCTGCCGCCGGTGATCAACTACATGGCCGTCGCGCGCATCGTCCAGGAGGAGGACGACATCTGGGCCAACATGACCCTGTACCGCGACACCCGCGGCGACGGGGAATGGCGGATCATCCCCTTCGACATGAACCTCTCCTGGGGGCAGATCTACGGGAGCGGCACGGTCCAGGCCACCAGCGACTCCTTCAAGAGCCATCCGCTCTACGGCAACTCGCGCAACGTCCAGGCCGGCGGTCCCTTCGACGCCTACAACCGTTTCTATGATGCCATCATGCAGGTGCCCGAGACCCGGGCCATGCTGCTCCGCCGGATGCGCACCCTGATGGATCGGTTCATTCAGCCGCCGGGCACCCTGCCGGCCACCGGCATCCTGGAGAACCACATCCACTCCATGACCAATACCTTCTGGGCGGAGGCCTTTCTCGACCGCGCCCGGTGGGGGTGGCCGGTGGGATGCGGTCCCTACGGGTTTGGCGCCAACCTGTGGCTGACCAATGGCGTCCACGCGCTCCAGAACCAGTTCATCACCCCGCGCCGCCGGCATCTCTTTGCCACCCACAGCATCACCAACACCGCGCGCACCGTGGGTCTCGCCAATTCCCAGCGGGCCGGAATCCCGCTGCCGCAGGAGGCCGGCGTCGCGATCCAGTTCGGGGAACTGGACGCCAACCCCGCCTCACGCAACCAGGACGAGGAGTATTTCCAGGTGGTCAACCCCAACGACGTCGCCGTGGATCTCTCCGGCTGGACGGTGAGCGGCGCCGTGGAGTTCACCTTTGTCGGCGGCACCGTGCTCCCGCCGGAGTCCACATTGTACCTGTCCCCGTCGCCTGCGGCGTTCCGCGCACGCGCCTCCGGCCCCGCGGGCGGCCAGCGACTGTTCGTCCACGGCCCCTACCGCGGCCAACTGTCGGCACGCGGTGAAACCCTGACGCTGCACGACGATGCCGGACGCCTCGTGGCCACGCGATCCTACCCCGGCAATCCCAGCCCGGCGCAGGGCCACCTCCGGATCACCGAACTGCACTACCACCCGTCATCGGCAGGGGCCGCCGACGACGACGAAGCCCTGGAGTTCGTCGAACTGGAGAACACCGGCACCACGCCCCTCGACCTGGCGGGCGTGCGCTTCGTGGACGGCATCGCCGCGGATCTAGGCACGCTGGCCAACAGCCTCCTGCCCCCGGGTGAAACCCTGGTGCTGGCCGCCGATCCCGTGGCCTTCGTCGCACGGCATGGCCTCGGACGCCGCGTGGTCGGCCCGTTCACCGGGCGGCTCGACAATGCCGGCGAGCGGCTCCGCCTGGTGGATGCCGCCAACGAGGAGATCGAGGATTTTCAGTACGATCCCGATTGGTTTCCTTCCACGGATGGTGCGGGACCGAGCCTGGAGCGCCTGGAGGTGGATCAGCCCGCCGGGTCGAAGGCCTCGTGGCGGGCCAGCCGGACTGCCGGCGGATCGCCGGGCGCCGGCGGCGGTGTCCGGCCGCGGATC
>JAFLEG010000682.1 GCA_017302195.1 Verrucomicrobiota bacterium | reverse complement strand
GACCTCCCTCACCCCGGTGGCGCCTGCGGCGACGGTGGATCGCCCGAATCCCCCGGGCCCGCGGCCGGCACTGCCGGGCCCTGCCTCTGGAGACTGACCCGCGCCACCCGCAGGCCCTCGAGTTCCTCGACGGCAAGCTGGAAATCGGCGCCCACCGCAAGGCGATCCCCCCGGCGGGGAAAGCGGCCCAGGCGCTGCGTCACCCACCCGTTGATCGTGGTGGCCCCTTCGGCATCCACCAGGGCGCCGGTCAATTCGGACAACTCGAACAGGGGAAGCCCGCCCTCCAGATCCCAACTGGTCTCGCTCCGCCGCGTAACCCGGGGCTTTTCATGATCAAACTCGTCCTGGATCTGCCCCACCAATTCTTCAAGCACATTCTCCAGCGTCAGCATCCCGGTGGTGCCCCCGTATTCGTCCACCACCAGGGCAAAGTGCAGCTTTCGCTCCAGAAAGAGCTGCAGCACCCGTTCCAGCCGGGCGGACTCCGGCACGTAGATCACCGGCCGGGCCACCCCCAGCAGATCGCCGCCGGTGCGGGCCCGATCCCGGGCGGCCACCAGGTCCTTGAAATGCACCACCCCCGGGGTGCGGTCCAGATGACCTCCCTCGCACAGCGGAAACCGTGAGTACCGGGTGCGCTCCGCAATTTCGAGACAGGCGGCAATGGAGGCCTCGGTGCTCAGACTCGTGATCTCACGGCGCGGCCGCATGACCTCGGCCACCACCCGGCGCCGCAGGTCCAGGGAATTCAGCACGATCTCGTGGCCGAGATCGGTGCCCCCCCGTTCCTTGCCGGCGGACAGCACCATCAGCCGCAGTTCCTCCGCACTGTGCCGCTCCTCCTCATCCAGGGCCTCAACACCCAGACCTCGAGCCATCCAGAGCGCCGTGCCGTTGACCACCCAGATGAAGGGACTGGCGATCTGGTAAAACCATCCCAGGGGCGCGGCAATCGTCAGGACCACCGGCTCGGTCCTGTTGATCGCCAGTGCCTTCGGCAGGGCCTCCCCGAGGATCATCAGCACGAAGGAGGTGGCGACAAATCCCGCCCCGAGCAGCACGCCATACGCCCAATGACGCGGCGGCAGGTGCAGCGCATGCAGCAGCGGTTCGGCCAGCACCTCCACCATGGGTTCCACATAGCGGCCCAGCCCCATCCCCGCGAGGGTGATGCCCAACTGCGTCGCGGTGATGGCGGCGTTCAGGTTGCGCTTCAACTGGAGGGCGCCGCGGGCGCCCCGGCGGCGGTTCCGCAGCGCGGTGTCCAACTGGGTCTCGCGGATCTTGACCAGGGCGAGCTCCGAGGCGACGAAAAACCCGTTGATCAGGATGAGGAGCAGCGCGACGAAGAGCTTCCCGGCCAGCGTGCCCAACAGCTCCAGCGTCACAGGCGGACCTCCCCGAACACCGCCGCCAGGACATCGGAAAGCGTCAGGAACCCCCGTTCCCGCCGGGAGCCGTCCACCACGATGGCCAGCGGCTGGCCGCTGCGCTGCAACCGCCGCAGGACCTCCTCCAGGGGAAGCGATTCCTCCAGAAAGAGCGCCGGACGCAGGAAGTCGCCGGCCGTGCGCCGCGGCACCCCGCTGGTGTCGTAGAGGATGTTCTTCAGGCTGACGACGCCGGCGATCCGGGCGGACGCGGCGCCTGAATCCCAGACCGGCAGCCGGGTGTGTCCCCGCTCCCGGCACAGGCCGATCACCTCGGACACCGGTGTCCGGGCATGGACCGTATCCGCCAGCGCCAGCGGCCGGGCCAACTGTCCGGCCGTGCGGTATTTGAGGTTCAGCACCCGGTCAATCAGCACCCGCTCCGTCGGGTTCAACTGGCTGGCCGGGTCGCGGAGCAGTTCCCGCACCTCGTCCCGGCTGGCAAAAAACTGGCTGTTCAGCGACCGCCCGCCGGTCCACTGGAGCAGTTGCAGGGTGAATCCCTCGATGAGGGACACCAGCGGCCAGAGCAGGGCATGCACCGCCCGGAACGGCCAGACCAGCCAGAGGGCCAGACGGTTCGGGAACTGACGAAACAGGGCCTTGGGGAGCAGGTCATTCGCCACATACAGGGTGAAGGCCGCCACGGCCGTGAGGGCCCAGAACAGAACCGGCCATTGCCCCACCCAGGCATCCAGCCACACCACCACCACCACCACGATCACGAAGTTGGCCAGGGTGTTGCCGACCAGCAGTGTCCAGAGAAAGTTCTCCGGTGCTCCCAGGTACCGCTGAAGCGCCCGGGCACCCGGACGCCCCTCCCGCACCCACTGCCGGATGCGGAGCCGGCTCAGCGCCATGACGGCCGCCTCCATGCCGGAGAGAAACGCCGACACCAGAAAGGCCAGGATGAGCAGCGGCACCTGAACCATTTCGAGGTTCATGCCGTCCCTCCCGATGTGTCCACGAGCAGCTCGCGAACCCGCCGTTCATCGGCCGCCCGCACCGTGAAGCGCACGCCCCGGTACTGGAACACCTCCCCGGGTGCCGGCACCACTTCGGCCAGCTTCACCACCAGGCCGCCCAGCGTGTCCACATCCGGATCATCCCCGAGCCCCGCAAACTCCCGGGCAAAGTCATCCAGCCGCAGCGCCCCGCTGACCCGCCAGCGGCCGGGTGCCATGCGCTCCATGAGAAACCCCTCCGGCTCCCCCTCCCCGCGGATCTCACCGACCACGGTCTCCAGGATGTCCTCGACCGTCACCAATCCCGCCGCGCTCCCAAATTCATCCAGCACAATGGCCAGCCCGCGCTGCTGCCGCTGCAGCGACTGGAAAAGGGCCATGAGGTTCATGCTCTCCGGGACAAACGAGGGAAACTCCAGCGCCTCGTCCAGATCCGGGACGGGCGCGAGGAGGAGCGTGCGGGTGTTCAACACCGCGACGATGTTGTCCGGTGTCTCGTCATACAGCGGGATGCGATGGTGCCGGGACTCCCGGGCGGCCCGCACCAGATCGTCCACGGGCAGGTCGTCGGGCAGCACGACCATCTGCGCCCGCGGACGCATGGCATCGCCGGCGGTGCGGTGGTTCAGCGCCAGGATCCGAT
>JAFLEG010000681.1:2298-3052 GCA_017302195.1 Verrucomicrobiota bacterium | reverse complement strand
GCGAGGTGATACGCGTCGCCGCGCGTGGGGGCAAAGCAATTTCCCGTCAGTCCGCCAAACCATGGCGGGCGCCGGCGTCCCCGAAGTGCTCGTACCCCCGCACCGGCATGGGACGCCGGCCGTCCGGACCCACCAGGAAGACTCCCGGAGTGCCGGTCAGACGTCCGATGCAGGTAAGTCGTACGCCGGGGAAGGCCGGCTTCCAGGCATCATGTAGGGGGACGGCGTCCCTGGCTGCCACGGTGAACAGCAGCTCAAAATCCTCCCCATCGGTCAGTGCGGCCACCACCGCCGGCCGGGCCCGGTCGCCCTGACGCTCCCGCACCCGAGCGGCGCGACGGATGGGCAGGGCTGCCCGGCGAAGCTCGGCACCGAGCCCGCCACCGGCCTCCAGCAGCTTGGGCAGATCCGAGGCCAGCCCGTCGCTCACATCCATCATCGAATGAACCCAGCCGCTCGCCGCCAGCCAGCGGCCCTCGGCCAGCCGTGGTTCGAAGTCCAGGTGATGCCCTTCCAGCGAGCCGCCCAGTTCACCGGTCACAAACACCGCATCGCCAGCCCGGCTCCCCGAGCGCAACAACGCCCGCCCCCGCGGCACCGTCCCCAACAGCGCCACGCTCAGCAGCATCCCGACCGGCTGGGCCGTGGTTTCCCCGCCCACCAGCGCCACCTGATGACGCACCGCCAGCCGCTGCATGCCCCGGTAGATGCCAAGAATGCGCTGAGAATCGAAGCCCGGTGGGAGCGCCAGGGT
>JAFLEG010000681.1:0-2255 GCA_017302195.1 Verrucomicrobiota bacterium | reverse complement strand
CACATCGCTGAGGCATCGGGCCAGCGCCTTGTGTCCGATGCGGACCGGATCCGTATCGGGCGTGAAATGCACGCCCTCCACCACCGCGTCGGTCTTGAACAGGGTCTGGGTTTCCGGGGAGCCGAGTTCGAGGACCGCGCAGTCATCCCCGGCGCCAACCACCACGAAGTCGTTGGACGGCAGCAGCGGCACCAGCCGCCGGATGAGGTCAAACTCGGTCACCCCTTCAGTCAACCAGAGGCCCACCCCAGGGGCGAATTCCGTTTTCCGGCGGCGCATCTCGCGTTGGTGGGGCGAACCTCCGAGTGAGCCGTACGCTTGTGGAGGCACCACCACATTACGTCTCCGCACCACGTGTGGACGTAGCCTCGCCTTGTCCGCTCGCAACGACAGGCACAAAAGACGCCAAGAAACTGGGGAGATTCCTCCTGCCTGGGAAAGGTGGCTCCTCTGTGACCTCTGTGCCCTTGGTGTGAGTCCGCTCCCGATGGTTCACGCGGGCGCCTGCACGCTTGGAACTCCGCCCGGAGTGGCCCTATCCTCCGGCATGACCGCGTCGGCTGACTCGTCCACCGCGCCCTTTGCCAGTCCGGAAATGCCGGATGCCCACGGGCACTTCGGGCCCTATGGCGGCCGCTACGTGCCGGAAACCCTGATGCACCCGCTGCAGGAGCTCGAGGCGGAGTACTTCCGGGCCCAGCAGGATCCCCGCTTCCAGGAGGAGCTTGCCTACTACCTCCGGGAATTTGTGGGACGCCCCACGCCCCTGTACTTCGCGGAACGGCTCACCCGCGATCTCGGCGGCGCGAAGATCTATCTCAAGCGGGAGGACCTCCTGCACACCGGCGCGCACAAGATCAACAACGCCCTCGGCCAGGCGCTCATCGCCCGGCGCATGGGCAAGACCCGGGTGATCGCCGAGACCGGTGCCGGGCAGCACGGGGTGGCCACCGCCACGGTGGCGGCGATGTTCGGACTGAAGTGCGTCATTTACATGGGGGCCGTGGACTGCGAGCGCCAGGCGCTCAACGTCTATCGCATGAAGATGCTCGGCGCCGAGGTGGTGCCGGTGCACGCCGGGCAGCGGACGCTCAAGGAGGCGGTCAACGAGGCCATGCGCGACTGGGTCACCCATGTGCGCGGCACCCACTACATCCTGGGAACCGCCTACGGCGCGCACCCGTATCCGGTGATGGTGCGCAACTTCCACCGGGTCATCGGCGACGAGGCGCGCCGCCAGATCCTGGAGAAGGAGGGGCGGCTGCCCGACCAGTTGATCGCCTGCGTCGGGGGAGGCTCCAACGCCATCGGGCTCTTCTATCCATTCCTCAACGACACCTCCGTCCGCATGTGTGGCGTGGAGGCTGGCGGTCACGGCATCCTGCCCGAGCAGCATGCCGCCCGCTTCCACGGAGGCTCGCTGGGCGTGCTGCAGGGCACCCGGAGCTACATCCTCCAGGACGCCTTCGGGCAGATCCAGTTGACGCACAGTGTCAGCGCCGGACTCGACTACGCCGCCGTCGGCCCCGAGCATGCCTGGCTGCACGACCGCGGCCGGGTGGAATACGCCTACGCCACCGACGATGCGGCCCTGGAGGCGTTTCAGCGGCTTGCCCGACTGGAGGGCATCATCCCGGCGTTGGAGTCGGCCCACGCGGTGGCCGAAGCCATCCGGAGGGCGCCCAGCCTGCCGCCGGAACACCTGATCATCGTCAACCTGTCCGGACGCGGCGACAAGGACGTGGCCCAGGTCGCGGCCAAGGTGGGGCTCCAGATGCCGGTCTGAGTTCCGGCACCCCCTCGCATGAACGTACGGGTGCGCGGACGGACGCGTCATTTCCGGACCGTCTCCTTCGACGCCGGAGCCAATGCGGTCTGCCTCATTGACCAGCGTGCCCTGCCCCACCGGTTCCGGGTGGTGCGCACCGCCACCACGGCCGCCACGGCGGCTGCGATCCGCGACATGACCGTGCGCGGTGCCGGAGCCATCGGCGCCACGGCAGCGTATGGGCTGGCCCAGGGGGCCCGGGCCTTTCGCGGCACGGATCGCCGCCGCTTCGAGAAACATCTGGACGCCATCTTTGCCCGACTGCGCGACGCCCGCCCCACCGCGGTGGACCCCGTCAACGCCATGCTGAGCGTCCGGGCGGCCATGACGCGAGGAACGACGGTCCGAGAACAGCAGGATCGGGCGCTTCAGGCCGCCGGGGACTTTGCCGAGGAGAACATTGCCCATTGCCGGTCCATCGGAGAAC
>JAFLEG010000680.1 GCA_017302195.1 Verrucomicrobiota bacterium | reverse complement strand
TGCATTCCCAAGCACGCACCCATGCCCAGCGCCAGCAGGACAAACAGGGGGTCCAGCAGGTAGTCCCAGTAGTTCTGTGATTCGAGCAGGCCCAACCGCCAGGCCACCGCGGCGGCGACCAGAACCACACCCAGTCGGCGGTCCTGGAGCAGGGCAAGCACGCAGAGGGCTCCCGCGGCGAGGACCACCCAGCTCCGAGACCAGCCGGCGGCATACGGATCCCAGGAACCCCAGCCCAAGGCGGCAGGATAGAGGAGCAATCCCGCAAGTACGCCAAACCACCACAGATCCCGGAGATCACGGCTCCGAAACAGCCCCTCGTGGCCGGAGACGCGCAGTCCGGCATGCACCAGCAGGGCGAGGGTCGGGAGGCTCAGCCCGGGCACGATGCCCGACCACCAACCCGCCATCGTGAGCCCGTGGATCCGCACGCCGGTGGCTCCAAGGCAGACCAGCAGGAGCATGCCCCTGGAACGCCAACGGTGAAGCGGATGAGTGGCGGCGCGTGCGCATCCGGCCACCAGCAGGAAGAGCAGCAGCGCCACCGTCGCGTGCGCAGTGACCTTTGGCAGGAATCCGCCGCTCATGGCGTCCCTCCCGTGAGCGAAGCATCCAGCCAGGCGGTGTTGAACTCGTGGTACCGGATGGATTCCCGCTTCCAGGTGAACGCCAGATGAACAGTCCCGTCCGAAGACTGCAGGAGGAAGGGATAGGAGAACTCCGCCCTGGGTTCCGAGGCCACGATCGCGCCCCGCTGCCAGGTGCGTCCGCCATCGGGGGAGACGACCAACCTCAGAGAGTCGCGTCCGCTTCGGGCATCGTTGATCGCCGCCAGAATCCGGCCGTCGGACAACCGGATGGCATCCAGTCCCGAACCCGGGTTGGGCAGTCCGACGGGAGCGGGGGACGCCCAGTGCAGCCCGCCATCCCCGCTGAGCGACCCAAAGACTTCGGTCTGCGCACCGGCGGTACGACAGAGCAGCAGTGCTTCCTCCGGCCCGGTGGGCACCACGGCGGGCTGAAAGGCGGTCCGGCCCCCGAAGGCCCGGGACCGGGTCGCGAACGCCCCGGCACCCGGGGCGTCCAGCCACAGCAGTTCGGTGAACTTGCCAAAGAGCTCATGGTAGATGGGCACCATCCATCCCCCGCCCTGCAGTGCCACCGGCTGGTTCTTCACCAGTTCGCTGATGTTGAAAAACGGACTCAACACCAGGCGGCGCGAGGGCGTCCAGGAACGTCCGCCGTCCGGGGACGACTTCCAGTTCAGGGAACTGCCGGACCACCCGCCCACGGCGATGGACACGTACAGCAGCTCCAGGCCGCCGCGGCCATCGGAGAAAATCAGCGGGTTGCCCACCTTCTTGACGAAGCGGTCCAGCTCCCGCTGCGCCGTGGGCTGGTCCATGATCACCACCGGAGGCGTCCAGTCGTTGGAGGGCCCCAGGGTCCGGGTGGAAAGAAAGATGGCGACATCCCGGGCCCCCTCGCGGGATCCGCCATACCAGGCGGCGGCCAGGCGCCCCGGTGCATATTCGGCCAGGGAGGCCACATGGACGCTGGCAACGCCGGGACCGTTGGGAATCGGGCCCGCACGCTGCCGGGGTACCGCCGGCGCGGGTGTTGTCGGGGGTGGCACCGTCCAGCGTCCGGGTGGAACCCGGTTCCTCCCCGCTGGGCCGCTCCCGCCTCGTGGCGCCAGATGCAACACCAGCGCCAACAGGGCGATCCCCCAGGTCGTCACCGGGATCCGCTTCATGGCGCCGCGGGACGGTTGACCTCAAACAGGACGATCTCCGTCTGCAGCCCATCGAGCGAGCGCGTGCGCAGCGCCTGCATCCAGTCCGCCGCCGTGGCGTCGTGCCGCGCAAACCGGATCCAGGCCTTGCGGGAGTAGAAGGTCTTGAACCGGGAGACCTCGCGCACCGCCACCCCGGCCTCTCGCGTGGTGGTCTCGAACCGCGGCAGCAGACCGCGCTCCACAAAGACCAGGACCGGGGTGCCCGCGGACATCACCGCCGGCTTCCAGGGCTGGACGCTGCGCCCGAGCCGCGAGGACAAGGTCGCCGGCAGCAGATGTTCGTAGGTGAACACCGGACGGGTACCAAACTCCTGTTCGATGCCCCGGGGAAAGCGGTTCAGTCCAAGCGACGGATAGATCACCCCGAAGCTCAGGGTCAGCAATCCCGTGGCCAGGAGCACCACCCGGACCGGGCGGGCGACGCCCAACGCCTCACGCCACAGCCAGATCGTCCCCGCCATCACCAGGAGCGGGCCACACACACCCAGGTGGAACCAAAACGCCGCCAGACTTCCGGCCACCGTCATCACGGAAAGCACCACCGCCGAGAGCCGCAGCGCCGCCGGACGCCACGGCCCGGAAACGCCCAGCCAGCCTGCGGCCAGCACCGCCTGGATGGGTACCACCGCCAGCATGTAACGCTCGAAGGCGCGCATGAAGAAGAAGGGCAGGACCGAGAGCAGAAACGCCAGAATGAGCCAGCGATCCTCCGGACGGCGCTGGTCGCGCGGCATCCGGAAGAACTGCCAGATCGCAGCCAGGACCAGGGGAGTCCACGGGGCAATCAGGCCCAGCGCGCCGCCGAGGGCTGACAGCGGCGACTTCCCATGCCAGCCTCCGAAATCCCGGGCGGCCAGCTCTTCGCCCAGGATGCGGACAAACCGGTCCGCCCACAGCCGCTGCATGGCCAGCGGCCAGGGGATGGTGATGGCCAGCAGGAGGGTCAGCGCCCCCAGCCAATGGAGTCCGTGCCGGCGCACCGCCGGCCCAAGGGGAAAACAGATCGCCGCGGCCACCGCGCCTGCCGCGAAGAAGAAGATCCCGATCGGCCCCTTCATCAGAAAGGACAGTCCCAGCCAGACCGCCGCGGCCGCCGCCGTGCTCCACCGTGGTTCACGCACCCAGCGAATGCCACACAGCAGGGCGAACGAAACGAGCATGCCCAGGGGCAGATCGAGCATCGCCTGCCGGGCCTGCGCGGCGACTCCAAGGCAGCTCAGGGTCAGCAATCCGGCGAGCAGTCCCGTGGAGCGATGCA
>JAFLEG010000679.1 GCA_017302195.1 Verrucomicrobiota bacterium | reverse complement strand
GGTAGGTGACCGAGGAAGCCAGTTGGGGGCCGGTCTCGGAATGCCGCGGGGACACGACCGCCAGTTCCGAGGGCTCCGGCGTCCGCGGAAACGACAGCAGTGCCGCGACCGCGGCGGCCCCGGCCACCGGCACCAGCCAGCGGAGCCAGTCCCACCGGGCGGGTGTGGCAGTCGCCGGGCGGAGCGGGTTGGCCGCGATCCGCTGCTGGATCCGGCTCCAGTAGAACTCCCGGCTCTCCGGCACCCGATGCTCCGGTTCATGCCCGCGGACCGTTTCGCGGAGGGCGGTCAGGGCCTCCACCAGGTGCTGGGATTCGGCATCGGCGGCACTCTTCCGGAGCAGCGCGTCCCGCTGCCGTTTGTTGAGTTCGCCATCGATGAGAGCCTGAAGCTCGAGGCAGGTTTCTTTGTTCATGGTCCGTTGGGAAAGGGGTGCTGACGCTTATTCGGAACGTTCCCGCCTCAAGCTCTGCAGAAGGCTTGCCAACCGGCGGCGGGCATAAAACAGGCGGGACATCACCGTGCCGATGGAAATACCGATCCGGTCGGCGATTTCCTTATACTGGAGGCCTTCAAACTCGTGCATCACCAGCACCACCCGGTGCGCCTCGGTGAGCTTGGACATGGCGTCGTCAATCCGCCGCCGCAGCTCGGTCTTTTCGAGACCTTCGGTGGGGTTGATGATCTCCATCGGCAACTGGCGCTCCACCCCGCCGCCATCCTCCTCCAACTGCTCGATGGATTCGGTGCGGGCCTTCTTTTGCCGGCGGATCTGATCCAGGCACAGATTGATGACAATCCGCGTCATCCAGGTGGCGAAGGAGGAATCGCCCTGGAACTGATGCAGGCGCTGCCAGCCCTTGACCCAGGCTTCCTGGGACAGGTCCAAGGCCTCCTCCTCATTGCGCATCATCATCATCGCCCGGGCGTAGATCTTGTCACGATGACGGAATACGAGCTGCTCGAATGCCTCGACATCGCCTTGCTGGGACCAGCCCACCAACACGTCATCGGCGGCGGCCACGTAATCACGTTTCAATGACGCAGGCATGGACGTGCAGTCGCCCGGGTTATTCATCGCCGCGCCGTCGCGGCAACCGCGGGTCCTGCGGGATGATGTGGGGAGAAGCTGGTGGCACAACCGTTTGTTCTGGAAGCTCTTGAGCGTGGGTTGACTACAGCCTTCCCTTGGAACTTGGAATCCGGCCGGCGATACGGGGATCGTGCTGGCAGGCGAGGTCAACGGCCCGCGCGAATGCCTTGAAGAGGGCTTCCACGACGTGGTGGGGCTCGCCGCCGTACAGCAGTTCCAGGTGGAGGTTGCAGCGGGCCTCATTGGCGAATCCCTGGAAGAACTCCCGGGCCAGCCCGAAGCGAAATGCCGAGGATTGGTCCTGCTGTTGCTCGGCGCGGGTGATCTTCCGCGGGGCCAGTTCGTCGAGCCCGCGCCAGACCAGGTAGGGGCGCCCGCTGAAATCCACCACGCAGCGGGCCAGGCACTCGTCCATCGGGACATGGGCCTCGCCGGTGAACGGGTTGCGCGGGTCGAATCCGGCACCATAGCGGCGCACTCCGCGCTTGTCGCCGAGGGCCTTGAGGAATCCCTGCCCGAGCACGATGCCGCAATCCTCGACGGTGTGGTGGGCGTCCACATGGAGGTCGCCCCGGCAGTGCAGGGTGAGATCGCAGACCGAGTGCCGTGCAAAGGCGGTGAGCATGTGGTCCAGGAATCCCAGACCCGTCCGGACGTCGGCCGAGCCCTGGCCGTCAATGACGAGGACAAGCCGGATGTCCGTCTCGGACGTGGTACGTCGCAGGGACGCCTTGCGTGCGCGCATCCGGCAAGCAAAGCGGACTGGACCGCGCTGCACCAAGACAAAAGGAGGCAGGCTCAGTCCTGGAGCGCCCGGCGGATGGCATCCATCAGCGCCGGTTCCACCTCCGGCGCCACATTGGAGGAGCGGGGCTCGGTCTCGTAGCCGCCCTCGGCATAGGCCCGGGAGGTTCCGATGTACCAGGGCCCGTAGTCGCCGTAGGCCGCCATCGCCACCACCCGGTCGGGGCGGACCGCCTTGGCAGCCAACTGGTATTCCACAAACAGCTCCCCCGGAAGGTGCAGGAGCTTCGCACTGCCCAGACTCAGGCAGGACACCTCGATGGCGTGTCCCGCCTGGCACCGGCGCAACCAGGCCAGCCGCGACGCGCCCCCCTGGGTCAGGAAGGCGCCCGAACGTCCCTGCAGTTCCGCCATCAGCTCGGCCTCCTTCAAATGCGGTGAGGGGGGCAATGGGACCCGGACGACCCGCCAGGTGACATCGTTCGCGGTCAACGGTTCACGCCGGGTGCTGTCCCAGGATCGGCGCATGGCATCCGCCAGACGTCCGGCCAGGACCCCTCGGTTGGTGGGCGATCCGTCATTGTACTTGCCCGCCCCGAGGTTGCCCCCGGCGCCGTTGAAGTGGATGGGCAGCGCCTCCGGAACCTCCAGTTGCCGCTGGAAGCGGGCGATGCCGGGGAAATCCGGATTCGGAATGCCGGTCCGGTAGTAGCTCTGCGGATGGGTGGCGTAATAGGTCAGGATGGCCACCGGACGATTGGTGCTCCAGAGGCTGATGGTGGTCAGTTCCGGATCAATGGTGCCCTCCGGCTCCGCCCGCAGGGCGGGATCGGGGGTCGCGGTGTACCGTACCGCCCGCACCTTGCCGTCGGGACCGAAGATTCTCCGGTTGGACGCCACCTGGTGCACCGGGGCCGAGCCGGTCCCGACATGCGTCACCGGGTGGGTCCGGGACAGGCTCTCCCGCACCGCCACCTCCAGACGCCTCAGGACCTCCCGGGCGAACGTGCCGTCAAAGTTCAGCCGGGACAGCCCGGCCTCCGCGAGGATGGTCTCCGCGCTGAAATCACAGTCCGGCGCGTCATGCTGGTGCAGGGTGTGGACGGCAACGCGGTCCGCGGTGGTGCCCGCCGCGGCGGCGAGGGTGGCGCGAAAGACATCGTGCGACTCATTGGCAATCCCCAGCCAGTCCACGGCGCACAGCACCACCGGCTGTCCGGCGCC
>JAFLEG010000068.1:708-11311 GCA_017302195.1 Verrucomicrobiota bacterium | reverse complement strand
GTCGTCGCGGCATCGCTCGTGGCGCTGGCCCTCTCGGGCTGGTTCGCGCAGTCGCAGCACCAGGCCTATCGGGACGTGGTCGCGCGGGTGGAGCGCGACACGCGCAATGTCGCGCACCTGCTCGCGGAGCACGCGGCGCGCACCTTCGATGCGGTCGGCGAGACGTTGCGCGCTGTCGGACGCCTGCGCGCCGACGTCGCCCGCGGCATCTATCGCAGCCAGGCTTCGATCCACATCAATCTGCGAACGCTTCACGGCGGCTCGCCCTTGCTCGACGAGATCGGCTGGTTCGACGCCTATGGCGAGCGCGTCGCGACGTCCCGATCGATCGACCCGCTGCGGATCTCGATGGCGCGCGAGGAGTTCTTCCGCGTGCACGTGGACGGCAAGGGCGGCGCGCCGCATGTCTCGCGGCCGAACCGGTCCGAGAGCGGGTCGAGCTGGCTGATCGACTTCTCGCAGCGGCTCGAGAACCTCGACGGCAGCTTCGCGGGCATCGCCCATGGCACGCTGGCCATGGTGGAATACGATTCGAAGTCCGTCGGCACGCGCCGCAAGGCGCTGGTGTACACGCCGCCCGGGTATTCGACCGACCGGAAATATCCCGTGCTCTACCTGCTGCACGGCATTGGCGGTGATGAGGAGGAATGGCGCCGCGGAGGCCAGCCCCAGGTCATTCTCGACAACCTCATCGCCGACGGGAAGGCGGTGCCGATGATCGTGGTCATGCCCAACGGTCGCGCCCAGGCCGACGACCGGCCCGGCCCCAACGCGATGGCCACCGCGCCGGCCTTCGGGGTGTTCGACAAGGACCTGCTCGGCAGCCTCATCCCGTTCATCGAGTCGCGGTACTCCGTGACGGCCGACCGGGAACACCGCGCGCTGGCAGGGCTGTCCATGGGCGGCGGCCAGTCGCTCAACTTTGGCCTGGGCAACCTCGACACCTTCGCGTGGGTCGGCGGCTTCTCCTCCGCGCCGAACACCCGGCCGCCGGCGGCACTGGTGCCCGATCCGGATCAGGCGAAGGCGCAGTTGAAGCTCCTGTACCTCTCCTGCGGCAACAAGGACGGGTTGATCCGCATCAGCCAGGGGGTGCATGCGTACCTCCAGGAGAAGGAAGTCCCGCACGTCTGGCATGTGGACGAACACGCCCATGACTTCCAGCACTGGAAGAAAGCGCTCTACAATTTTGCGCAGCGGATCTTCAAACCCGCGGGGAATTGATCATGAAGATGCTGAAACGAATTCTGGGCCTGATGGCGGGGCTGATTGCCGCCGGCGCCACGGCGGCAGAGGGCCCGGGCCGCCCGCTCCATGTGCTCTACCTGGGCCCCGTCGGTGCGGGTGGCGGCGGGTCCGGCGGCGGCTCGCGCACCAACTACGTCTATCTGCCGGGTCAGACCCTGGCCCCGGAGGCCATCTACTTCGACCATCGCGCCGGGGCCGCCGACCTGACGGAAACTCTTCTCCGCCACTTCGACGCCGTGGTGCAGGTGCTGCCGGAGGCGGCGGTGGATCCGGTGCAGCAGGCGCTGCTGGCCCGCTTCCAGGGTGCGGGACACGGGCTCATCAAGGTTCCCGACGGGCAGCGTCCAGCCGACGCCGACCTGCGCCGGGCGGTGCTGGACGCCGTGGGGAGGCAGGCGCGAACCGAATGGGAGGCCTCCACCGCCTCGCGCCCGCCGCTGCGGCGTCTGCCGGGTGCGGTCCCGAACTACGAGCGCCGTCCCGCACCGGTGGGCTATCAGGCGCCCCTCTCCCCGCAGGACAGCCTGCGCTACACGCAGGTGCCTGCGGACTTTGACCTGCAGCTCTTCGCCGCCGAGCCGGACGTCGTGAAGCCCATCGCCCTGGCCTGGGATGAGCGCGGGCGCGCCTGGGTGGTCGAGGCGCGGGACTATCCGCACGGGCTCACACCCGAAGGCACGCCGGGAGGGGACCAGATCAAGATCTGCGAGGACACCAACGGCGACGGCCGGGCGGACCGTTTCACGGTGTTCGCCGACGGACTGAACCTGGCCACCTCCCTGGTGTTCGTGAACGGCGGCATCCTGGTGTCGGAGGCGCGCCACATGGTGTTCCTCAGGGACACCGATGGCGATGGCCGGGCCGATGGGCGCGAGATCCTCCTGCCGGGCTGGGGTGTGGGCGATTCCCACGCGACGCAGAGCAGTCTCGGACGCGGGTTCGACAACTGGCTCTACGGCGCGGTGGGCTATTCCAATTTCCGGGGAACGGTCGGCGGGAAGGATCTCCAGTTCGGGCAGGGCGTCTTCCGGTTCAAGCCCGACGGCTCCGCGCTGGAGTTTCTGCATCAGTTCAACAACAACACCTGGGGCTTCGGACTCAACGCCCACGGCGACGTCTTTGGGTCCACCGCGAACGGTCATCCGAGCTTCTACGGCTATCTGCCCGCCCACCTCCTGAATCCCACGCAGCCCGGATTCGGACGCCGTGGCGGGGGCGGGTTCCGTCCCGGGTACCGGCTGGACGGCAACAATGCGCCGGAAGGCAGCGCGACCCAGGTGCGCCGGCTTCCCTCCGCGAAGTCGCTGGCTCCCGGCATGCGCATGCATCCCAACACCCCCAATGTCCGCATGGTGGACAACTTCGGCGGCTACACCGCCGCGGCCGGACACACCTTCATGGTCAGCGACGCGCTGCCGCCGCGGCTGCAGGGGAAGGCCCTGGTGACCGAGCCCACCGCGAAGCTGATCGGCATCATGGACATTCAGCCCGACGGGGGCGGCTACCGTGCGGCGGACGGTGGGAACCTGCTGGCGAGCACCGACGAATGGATGTCGCCCATCTTCGCGGAGGTGGGGCCGGACGGGGCGGTCTGGGTGATTGATTTCTACAGCTTCATCATCCAGCACAATCCCACGCCCAGCCCGCAGTCCGCAGGCATCCAGGCCACCACCGGCCCCGGCGGCGCCTACCAGACCGAGAATGACCTGCGCGACCAGTCGCATGGACGCATCTACCGGGTGGTTTGGAAGGACGGTCCCCGGAGTCCGATCCGATCCCTGGCCGGGGCGAACCCTTCGGAACTCGTGGCCGCACTGGAGAGCGGCAATCAGTTTTGGGCGCTCACCGCCCAGCGGCTGATCGTGGAGAACCCGGAGAAGGATGCCGTGCCTGCCCTGAGGAAGCGTGTGCGCTCCGGCACCGGCGGGAAGGGGGCGATCCATGCGCTCTGGTCCCTGGCCGGACTGGGGGCGCTCGACAGGGACACCCATCAGGCGGCGCTGTCGGCCAGGGATCCGGCCCTGCGCCGCAACGCCATTCGCGCCCTGCCGCCGAACGAGGCCGGGCGGCAGCTCTTCTTCAGCAGTCCGGTGATCCAGGATCCGGACCTCCTCACCCGCCAGGCGGCCTTCGTGAAGCTGCTGGAGTTCCCTACCATCCCGGCGATTCAGACCGTGGTGGCGCAGTTGCCCCGCACCGCCGCCAACGTCAGCGATCCCTTCCTCAACGACACCGTCACGCTGCTGGGCCGCATCCACCAGGTATCCGGCATTGGCGGGGACACCGTCCAGGTCACCGCGGGGGATCCCCGCCGCGGCGAGGAGCTTTTCTACAACAGCCCCACCGCGGCCTGCGCCTCCTGCCACACCGCGAACGGGAAGGGCGGGGACATCGGTCCGATCCTGGACGGCATCGCCGTGCGGGGAGACCGGGCCTACCTTCTGGAAAGCCTCATGGATCCGAACGCGAAGCTGGCGGCGGGCTTCGAGAGTCTCCCCATTTCCCCCATGCCCCCGCTGGGCGCGCTGTTGAAGGAGCAGGAGCTGGAGGACATCCTGGCGTTTCTCTCCACGATGAAAACCCCACCCAAGGACGGCATCACGGTGCCCGTGCGCAAGACCGAGGACTACGAATGAGCCTGAAGACGTCGCTGCTCGCCGCAGGGCTGGTCCTCGCGGTGTGGATCGGTTCACGGGCCGTTGCTGCCGGGACCCTCGCCCCCGATCCGGAGGGCTACATCCGCGACTGGCTGATGCTGGCCCCGATCTCCCTGCCGGAGGGCGGCAGCGCCGGGGACCTGCTGCTCGCCGAGCAGATTCCGGGTGAGGCCTCCCTGAAGCCGAGGGAGGGCGACCGGGTCACGGCCAACGGCCGGCCGCTGGTCTGGAAGTCCATCACCGCCCCCACCAATCACTTTGACTTCAATGCCGTCCTGAACTCGCCGAACGACCGCTGCGCTGGATTCATGGTCACCTACATCGAGTGTGATCGGGAGATCCCCGGCGTGATCCTGGCCGTCGGCAGCAACGACCAGGGACGGATCTATTTCAACGGCGTGGACATCTACGCCTTCACCGAGGCCCGTCCGCTGATGCTGGATGCCGACAAGGGCCGGGTCACCCTCAAGGCCGGCGTCAATGTCATCGTCTTCAAGGTCCTCAATGAGCAGAACAGTTGGCAGGGCGCCCTGCGCCTGACGGATGCCTAAGGCGCTCCGCTGAAGGGCGTGAGGATCAAACAGGCCCCCTGAGGCAGTGCCTTGCCGGCATGGAACCGGGATTCCAGGTTGAATGCCCTTCGGAATGCGAACCCGCAGAACCGTGGTCGCCCGGCCACGGGGACTGCCGCCTGCGGACATCCGGCGGCTGATCATTCCTGCTCCCGCCGAAATCCATGGACGGGGTGGTGGACACGCCGGGATGCCAACAGCCTCGCGGCGGTGGACTGATAGAACATCACACCCGGTGCATCGCCGGGAACCGTGTAGGTCGGGGGCACGGCATTGGGAACCGGGAGCCAGGGACCGTTCAACGTCGGTGCCTGCATCAAGGTTCCGACATAGGTGATAAGGATGCTGGCTCCGTCAGCGCCCAGGGCAATGGAGGTCGCCGGCGGAGTCGGGGCGTTTGGAGTGAACTGCATCAACGCCCGATGGTCGGTGGAGTCCCAGACGATATCGAAGGAGCCCGAATCAAACTCCCAGTTCCCGGAGGTGACGTGAAAGTTGTAGTCCGAATTGAACTCCAACAAGGTCCACGAGTGGGGCTGGTTCCAGAACGGATTGCCGCTGTCAGGGTCAACTCCCTCCGCGAAGTTCACGAAGAACTGGGTTCCGTGCATCACCATGTTCTGGTTGAACGTCATTCGATTCCACGGAGTCCCGCCCGGATGGGCATCGTCGTTGAGGTCATTCAGGGTCCAGAAGTACTCGGAAGTCCCGGTGAAGGTCACCGGTCCGTCGAAGATGAGCCCGCCCGGCGTACTTCCGGCCCGAACGATCCCGCTGATCGAATTGGTGGCACCATCCGCGCCGATGGTTCCAAATCCCTCAACCACGGAATCCAACTCTGCGGTGAGCTGGGAGATCTGACCTCCGGCAAGGACCAGGGAGGAACCCTCGTTCGGAAGGCTGATGGGTCCGTTGGCCGCCCCAGACGGTCCCACACCAATCGTTGAATCCGCCTCGACGACGAGTGCAGGGAAATGGGTGACGCCGTCGAGATTAAGGCGCCCGCCGCTCACCCGGACCGAACCCGAGAAGGTGTTGATCCCCGTGAGGTCCAAGGCACCGGTTCCCATCTTCGTGAGGATTCCCTCCAGGTGGATGCTGCTGGAAATGCGATTGCTCGGACCGCTGGCGGCCAGGTAGGCGCTCGCCTTCCCGAAATCCAGGACGCCGACGTCCACGGCGCCGGAGTTCAGGATCACGCCGCTGAACCTTCCCGGCTCCTGCGAACCCACCTGAAGCGTGGTGGTGCCTCCTCCGGAGCCCAGGGTTTCCCCGTTCACGACGATCGAAGCCGCGGAAGCGGTCGCGCCTGCCGGAATATTCTGGGGGGTATCCACGGCATACCGGGTCTTTGCCGTACTCCGGTCCACGGGCAGATCGCGGGAGGAGGTCATGTCCGCCAGGGCGAACCCGTGGGTCTCGTCGTATCGCATGAAGGCCAGCGAGCCATTGGTGTCGTTGTTCTGAACGAGCAACGCCGGCGAGACCATTCCCAGCGACTGCTGTGGCAGATTGCCTTCGGACCCGGAAACCATCGCCCGCTCGGAGTCGCCGAGCCCCGACCATCCCAGTCCCGGGGCCAGCACCAGTGCTGCCGGATGCGTGAGAATCAGATTGGCATTGGTGCCGTCGGTGTACCCTCCGAGAACCACCGTCAGCGACGAATTGGCGCCCCGGGCAAAGGCCAGCGTTGCCGAACCATTGGACATGAACAGGGTCTTCGATCCCCCGGGAGCAATCTCGAGCGTGATGTCCGCCGGTGTGGAGTCCTCAGGCAGGAGGCGAATCGTCGCATCCCCGGAAATGACCAGCCCGGCCGTGCCAAAGGGAGTTCCCCCCGTCACCGTGCTGCCAAGAATCCCATCACTGACGGCCGTCCCGCCGGATGTTGAGTTGGCTGCCCGCAGGAGGAGTGTTCCCTCCCCCGACTTGGTGAACCCCCCCGGGCCGTTCACCGGTGCCAGGACCTCCAGGACACCGCCGTTAGAGTCAATGGGCTGGGACTCCGGCAAGGGCCATGGCTGGGGGGCATAATCCGGCTGACTCGGTAACGCGTTGGTTTCAATCGTCCAGACATCGCCGGTCCAAAGCACTGCCAGCAGGCCGGCATCCACTCCCAGTTCGGGAGTGACGATCTGGGAATACGCAAGGGAACCGTCCAGGTCCTGGATGGTCCAGTTCGCGGGAACCGGCACCAGGCTCACGGTCTGCGGATTGCTGGCTGGAACATTCGGAACAGCCAGAAACGAGGCGGGATAGGGATTGTTGATGGTGATCGTTTGTGACGCCGGGTCGGCGGCCAGCAGGGTCAAGCCGTGTCCGCCGGCATTGGCATAGTTGGTCGTCTGGCCGGAGGGGCTCGGGTAAAACCAGCCCACGCTGAAGTTCACGATGCTTTGGTTGACGTTGTTCGTGGACAGCCACTCGATGCTCGGGTTGGGGGTCGAAACCCGGGTGAACTGCCCGGAGCTGATTCCCCGCGCGTTGAAGTACGTGATGATTCCATTGCCGTAGCCCTCCCAGTCCGTGCCGCCCGATCGCGTGGTCCCCATGAGGCCCGCGATGACCAACTCCAGGTTGGTGGCGTCATTCAGGTTCGTGGATCCCAACTGCGTGAAGCCGTTTCGCACCAGCCAGAGGAGCGACATCGTGGCCGAGGTGGGGACGCAATACGACTCGCCATCCCCCGGCAGCTGCTGGCCGTAGGGGCCAAAGTCCACCTGCACCAGCGACGGGGTATCCGTCACCTTGTCGGTCCACTGACCCCGCACCTGCCAGGACTGGAGACCCAGGAGCACCAGACAGACTCCCAACAAACCGAACCGTGTTTTCATAGTGTTTCCATTGACTGAATTGTTCGCCGCATCAAAGCCACAGGTCTCACATGCCGCCGGAGGCCGCTCAGCGGAACCCTGCGGAGGCGGCTCCCTGTGCCCGGCCTCCGCTCCCGCTGACCGGCCATGGAAAACACGCATCGAGCGCCTCGATGACGCCCTGCAGGTCGTCCTTCAACACGTATCCCATGGCCCCTGCTGCCGCCGCCGCACGGCGGAATCGGGAAGTGTTGTGCTGGGAGACCATCAGCACCTTGCAGGACGCGTGGCGCTCGCGCAGGGCCCGCAACGCCGTCAGGCCATCCATGGGGCTCATTTCGATGTCCATGATGACCAGGTCCGGTCCGTGCGCCTCGCACAGGGCCAGCGCCTCGAGACCACACGCCGCTTCCAGGAACTCCCAACCAGGCCTCTCCAGCAGGGACCTGATCAGGACGCGAATGCGGGGATCGTCGTCGGCGATGAGGCATTTCATGAACTGGAAGGACTGACATCCCCCGACACGGGCGTTGACGACCGCGGCGGCTCGTCGTCGCTCCCTGAACAACACCTGAAGGGATTCATCAACAGAATGGGGGGGATGGCCGTGCCCCCTTTGGGGGGGGGCGCGCCCGCGTTAGGTGCCCTTCGGTTCGGGAGGGGTGAACCCGTCGCGTTGATCAAAGTATCGGTGCCGACTCAATTTCAGCATCACGATGGGCGAGGCCATCAGTAACGCGCCGAGCAGAAGGGAGAGCAGGAACACCTCCTGAGAGAGGACGCCATCCGCCCGCGCCCCGAGGTAGGCCCAGGCGGCCACCGGATAGAAGATCAGCACCGCAGTGCCCAGTCCGGGCGAAAAGCGTCCTCGAGTCAGAATCCACGGAAGCGCGTGAAAGAACGTGGCGTTGATCAGCATCAAGGCGGGCAGGCTGAGGGCGAAGACAGGACACCTCCAGCCCACTTCGGAGCAGGCGACTCCCAGGACGACGACCACACCATTGACGATCGCAAAGAGCGCCCAGCTTACCGGCAACCTCAGGACGGAACTCGCCCAGGTTCGCCAGTCGAACACAAACTCCTCCACCACATGAAGGGCATAGGCGAGGGTCGCGATCCAAAGAATATAGGCATGCATTCGGAGGGGCGGTGGGTGTCCACTGCGCGGCCTTCGGCCCTGCCGGGCCTGGGCAGAATCAATGGGGGGAGTCTAGCGTTATGACTCGGTCAGGATTTCGATGCCGAAGGAGGGGGCGATTGCGATCATGTGAGCGATGTCCCCTTGGTTGAATTCCAACGGTTGGGAGTCTCTACCGGGGAGGGCCTTGCCCGCCGCGGCAAAAAAGGTCTCAACCCCCGCGGGAAAGGCGGTCTCGAGAAGCATCGCCTCCTCGGCTCCGGTGTTTCGGAAGGAGTGGGGAATTCCCCGGGGGGCAAAAATGAAGCCGCCCTTCTTCAACACGGTAACCGCATCACCGACGTAGAACGTCACCTCTCCCTGCAACACGAGGAACGTCTCATCCTCCCGGTGGTGAAGATGCCGGGGCGGCCCGCCTCCAGGAGGCAACAACGCCTCCATCACGGTGTACTGGTGGTTGGTGTCGGCTCCCTCGAGGAGGATGGCCACGCGATCACCGGCGACGGATATGACTTTCATGAGCTTCAGTTCCAATTTGACGGGGGCCACCCTGCGGGTTTCCAGCCCGTGTGACTATCCGTGGGAACCTGTGATTCTCGCTGCGAGACTCCTCGGATTCGGACTGCGTGGATTGTGGGAGGACGCACTCCGTGGAGCCACGTATCCCGTCCGTCCGCCCTGTGGGTGGTCGCGACGATGTTGGGGGATCCCAGGTCTTCACCTTGAGGCCCCGAGGGGTGATCGGACGACGGCTCGAATTCTGCTGTCGCACCCGGGCTTCGACCGGTATCCAGCCCTCCTGCAGTCGCAGACCCATCATGAATCCCCGGAAGGCAGTTGGAGCCCTGATGATCGCGCTCCTCGCTGTGATCGGTGGTGCGGTCGCGGCTGATCCCGGGGCCCTGAGGGCGACCCGCGGGGTCGCGGCGGCGGAAATCGGCTATTCCGTGGAGCATTGGACGGTGGAGCAGGGGTTGCCGGGACGAATCATTACCTCCCTGGCGCAGACTCCCGATGGAGCCCTCTGGTGCGGGAGTCCCGACGGGCTCGCCCGCTTTGACGGCACTCACTTTACGCGGATCAGCCCCGAGCAGGCCCCGGCCCTCCGCGGTGTCCGAATTCCTGAGTTGCGATGCGACTCCGACGGCCGTCTGTGGTTCTTGGAATCGAGGGGGAGTTGATCGTGCTCGAGAAGGGCCGGTTTCGTCGCCTCACGGACCACGACGGGCTGCCTCCAAATCAGGCGGGGAAACTCGGCGACTCGCTCGATGGAGGCTTCTGGGTCCAGGGGCGGACCGACCATCAGTTCTACCGTTATCAGGACGCACGATTTCAAGCGATCCGCTATTCCGGCACCCCCGGTTTGACCATCGATCGGTTTCTCGCCGACGCCAGCGGTGTGCGCTGGGGGGTGCAGGAACAGGATCGTTCGATGATCCGCTTCGAGGGCACAGGCACCGTGGTCCACCGGTTGTCTGCACCCCAGGACCAGTCCACGGTCCCCGCCGGACGCTTGTTCCGCCTCCGCGACGGGCGATGGGCGGTCAACTCAACTTCGGGAATCTATGCGCTTGAGGATTCCGGATGGCATCTGTTGCACGCGTTCACCCTTGCCCTGCCCGACTTTGGAATCAATCCGGTGTTGGATGGCGCCGAGGACGGATCCGGCAACTTCTGGGTGAGCGTCTTCGACCTGGGTATGGTGGTGAGCGGTCCGGATCAGCCGACCTGTCGGGTGATGCTACCGGATTCGAGCGCGAAACCGTTCATCCGGGCGCTGATCGTCGGGGTGGAGGGCAACATCTGGGCCGCGGGCAACGACGGGCTCTACCGGTTGCGTCGTTTTCCCTTTCGCACCGAACCTCCGGGCCAGGAATCAACTCAGCAGGCGGTCGTGGGCTTCGTCGAAGGCGCCGACGGGGCGCTCTGGATCCTCCGCCGGGACGGTTGGACCCGATCTAATCGGCAGGGGTGGCAGTCCACGGGCAACCCGAATCCCCAGGCGTATCTCTGGGCTGGATGCCGTTCCCGCGACAACGCCGTCATCCTCGCGTTTACGGAGCATGGCAACAGTGATCGAGCCTATGCGGACCGGGTCTATCCGGATGGCCGCGTTCAACGATTGGGGACTTTGGGGGGCATTGTTCGTGTCGTCCTTGAGTCAAAGCGCGGGGA
>JAFLEG010000068.1:0-698 GCA_017302195.1 Verrucomicrobiota bacterium | reverse complement strand
GTCTGGGCGGGTACGGAGGCTGGACTGTGGCAGTGGACCGGCGAGCGATTCCATCGGGTGGAACTGCCGCAGCGTTCTGGTGATTACGCGGTTCGGGGGCTGGCGGAAGACCGCCAGGGCCGGTGGGTGGCCTCGGTTTTTGGCGATGGACTCTGGCGGCGCGACGTTGATGGTCGTTGGCAGCGTTTGACCCGCCCCGGAGATGCCGCGAGCACCGAGATCTGGGGCCTCGACATCGACTCGCAGGACACCATTTGGGCGGCCACCGACTCAGGACTGGCCCGTTGGAAGCAGGACTCCTGGCAGTTCTTCGGCACGTGGCACGGCGACCTGCCCAGACTGGCGCGCAGCGTGGTCTGCGACAACGAGGCCGGACTTTGGATCGCTTCCCAATTCGGAGTGGTACGGGTGGATCGGGGGTCACTGGACGCCGCCAAGCAACCAGGACAGGCCGTTCTGGGAAGTGACTGGTTTGACCGGAGTGACGGCTTGCCCTCGGTATCCTGTTCGGACGAACAGGGAGCACTCCACCTCGCCGGCGAAGGACGCATCTGGGTGGGAACGCTCAAGGGCGCCGCCGTGGTCGATCCCCGGCAATGGCTGGCATCCCGGCGACTGGCCCGAGCCCCCTCCGTCGCCATCACTGAAGTTGTCGTGAATGACCAGTCCGCACGCCTGTCGATTTCCCGGACGGGTTC
>JAFLEG010000678.1 GCA_017302195.1 Verrucomicrobiota bacterium | reverse complement strand
GTCCACCGGCCCAAATTCCAGCAGGGGAAGGCTTGCCATGGGGTGGGGAATGACGGCCCCATACCGCGCTCACGATGTCCATGGCGTTCAGCCTTCCGAATGTGGTCGCCGGGCTGATGGTGGGACTCGTTGTCGGCGTCACCGGCGTTGGCGGCGGTTCGCTGATGACCCCCATCCTCGTCTTCCTGTTTGGCATCCCGCCGCAGACCGCGGTGGGCACCGACCTGCTGTACGCCTCCGTCACCAAGGTGTTCGGCACCGCGGTGCATCACCGCCATGGATCCGTGGACTGGGCCATTGTCCGGCGCCTGGCGGTCGGCAGCCTGCCGGCGGCCGCGGCGACCCTGGTCTGGATGCGGTTTGCCGGCGCGGACCGGATCAAGGATGGGGTGATCATTGATGCGGTCGCCTCCGCCCTGGTCCTCACGGCCCTGGGCATGCTCTTCAAGGACCGGTTGCAGCGGCTCGGACGCAACTGGGGGCAGGGGGCCTCCGAACGGGCCCTGGTCTGGCAGCCCCGGTTGACGGTGGCGGCGGGCATCGTGCTGGGATTGCTGGTGACCCTGACTTCCATCGGAGCCGGGGCCCTGGGCACCGTGATGCTGGTGTACCTGTACCCGGTGCGCCTCAACGCCGCGCGTTTGGTTGGGACCGATCTGGCCCACGCCATTCCGCTGGCCCTGATCGCGGGCCTCGGTCACCTGACGCTCGGCAACGTGGACTTCCCCCTCCTGGGGAACCTGCTCATCGGCTCGATCCCCGGGGTGCTGGTGGGCTCGCTGATCAGCAGCCGGGCTCCGGTGGGGCTGATCCGCTACTGCATCGCCATCGTGCTCACGCTGGTGGCCGTGAAGATGTTTCTGCGCTGAAGAGCGGCCCGGACATCACCCGCGGGGCAGGCGCCAGGCGATGCGTCCGCCGACCACGGTCAGGGTCGGACGTCCCCGCAGGTGCCATCCCTGAAAGGGATTGTTCTGCGACTTGCTCGCGGTGTCGGTGCGGTCGCAGATCCAGGGGGCGTCGGGGTCGAATACGGTGACATCGGCCGGTCCGCCGACCTTCAGCGCGCCCCGGCCATCGGAAAGCCGCAACAGACGCGCCGGATTGCAGGTGAACTTCGCCAGCAGGGCGTTGAGCGGCATCCGGCGGGCGTGATGCAGCGCCATCAGGGACAGCGCCAGTTCGACCTCCAGTCCGACGATCCCAAAGGGGGCGTCGTCAAACTCGACGTCCTTCTCCGAGTCGGTATGCGGCGCGTGGTCGCTGGCGAGGATGGTCAGGGTGTCGTCCACCAGGCCATCGAGGATGGCCTCCCGGTCCGCGGCCGACCGGAGCGGGGGATTCATCTTGAAGTGGGTGTGATAGGACGGCCACGCGGGGCGCGGCATTTCCGGCGGGAAGGTGGCGGCGATGGCGGCGCCGTCCTGTTCCCAGAACACCCCGCTGCCTGCGATGGCGGCGTCGGTCAGGGTGAAGTGGTGGGGACAGGCCTCGCCCGAGATGGGCACGCCGCGGGCGCGCGCCTCCCGCAGGAGCCGCACGCTGCCGGCGGCGCTGAGGTGCTGGCAGTGGATCGGCGTGCCGGTGAGTTCCGCGAGCAGGATGTTGCGGGCCACGATGACCTCCTCGCCGGATGCCGGCCAGCCGCGCAGTCCGAGCACGGTGGAGTGCAGGCCCTCGTGCATCACCCCGCTGGTGACCAGTCCGTAGTCCTGGCAGTGGTCCATGACCGGGAGCTGGAACATCCGCGCATATTCACAGGCGCGGCGCATCAGCTCGTTGTTCTGGATGCAGTGGCCGTCGTCGGTCAGGGCCACGACCCCTGCCTGGGCCAGCGAACCGATGGGAGCCAGCTCTTCGCCGGCGATGCCACGGGTGAGGGCGCCGGAAACCTCGACATGAACCGCCGCCGCCGCCGCGCGTTCCTGGATCAGCGCGACGGTGCCCGCGTTGTCAATGGTCGGCGAGGTGTTCGGCATGCAGACCACGGTGGTGAACCCGCCGCGGGCCGCGCACCGCGCGCCGGTGAGGATGTCCTCCTTCTTGGTCTGTCCGGGCTCCCGGAAGTGGACGTGCAGGTCAATCAGTCCCGGGCAGACCACCTGCCCGGCGGCATCCACCTCCTCGGCGTCGGGCGGCGCCGCGAGGGCGGGGCCGATGGCGGTGACCACGCCCCCGGACAGCAACACGTCCGCCCGTTCATCCCGTCCGGACGCCGGATCCATCACCCGTCCGCCACGCAGCACCAGTGCCCTCGTCACGCGACCACCGTATCCCGGACCGGATTCCCGCCGCCATCCAGAACCTCGTCGCCCCCGAAGGTGCAAGTTTCTGGTGTTCCGTGTGCAGTGTTCAGGGAAGCAGAGGGTTCGAGAGTCTCGTCTCCCCCTCCGTGGGAATCCGTGCAATCCGGGTCTTCTCTTTCCCAGACTCCAGACCCCGGAGCCGAGACCCCAGACCCTTTTTTCTCCCCGGCCTCCCGTTTCTCCCGATTGACGCAAGGCACGCCCTTGGTAGCGTCCGGGTTCCGTTTTTGGGCGGTCTTCCCGCCTCACGACGACTCACGCATTCAGCAACACGTCATCACACATGCCAAAAGCTCCGAAATACGTTTACACTTGGGGAAACAAGAAAGCCGATGGGGATGGGTCCATGAAGGCCCTGCTGGGCGGCAAGGGTGCCAACCTGGCCGAAATGACCCGCATCGGACTCCCGGTGCCTCCGGGATTCACCATCACCACCGAGGTCTGCACGTACTACTACGCGCACAAGAAGACCTATCCCAAGGAGCTGCAGGCCCAGATGGAGGCCGGCGTGGCCAACATGGAGAAGATCATGGGTACCCGGTTCGGCGCCACTTCCGGCATGCCGCTGCTGGTCGCCGTGCGCTCCGGTGCCCGCGATTCGATGCCGGGCATGATGGACACCATCCTGAACCTCGGTCTCAACGACCAGAGCGTGGTGGCCCTGGTGGAGGCGACCAAAAACGAGCGCTTCGCCTGGGACTGCTACCGCCGCTTCATCCAGATGTACGGTGACGTGGTGCTCGGCGTGCAGAAGCGCGAGGGGGAGGATCATGAGC
>JAFLEG010000677.1 GCA_017302195.1 Verrucomicrobiota bacterium | reverse complement strand
CGAGACCGACTTCCGGGACGTCCTCCGCGACCTCCGCGACACCGGCTATCCCTTCGAGCCCGAGTGGTTCGCCCCGCACTTCGAGTTCCGCTTCCCGCGCATCGGCGACTTCGCGCAGCGCGATGTCCGCGTCGAACTTCGGGCTGCGCTGGAACCCTGGCACGTCCTTGGCGAGGAACCGACCGCCGGCGGCACGGTGCGGTACGTGGACAGCTCCCTGGAACGGCTCCAGATCAAGGCCCAGGGACTCATCGGCGACCGCTTCGCCCTGACCGTCAATGGACGCCGCGTTCCCATGCATCCCACCGGCACCAACGGCGAGGGCGTGGCCGGGGTGCGCTACCGCGCCGGGCAGCCGCCCAACTGCCTGCAGCCGACCATCGGGTCCCATGCCCCGCTCACCGTGGACCTGCACGACACCTGGAACGGACGCAGCCTGGGCGGCTGCACCTACCACGTCGCGCATCCGGGCGGACGCAGCTACAGCACCTTCCCGGTCAACGCCTACGAGGCCGAGAGCCGCCGTCTGGCGCGCTTTGAGACCCACGGTCACACCCAGGGCTCCGCCGTCCCGGCCCCCCTCCCCCACAACCGCGAGTTTCCCTTCACCCTCGACCTGCGCTACCAGGGCTGAGCACCGGCCGCGGCTACCAGGGCCATGCGCTTGCGGGCGCCGGCCCTGGATCCGCCGGGACGACGGCGAGGTACCCGGGGACGAGATCCTCATTCCGTTTCGGCGGGACTCCATGGTCAGCGGTGTAGGCCATGCGCGCGAGGACCAGAAGGGCATCGCGGCGCTGCCGTGCCATCAGGTGTTCGCGTTTACGGGTGTGGTCCCGAGGGTTCCGGAAAATGTCGGCGGCGTGGTCCCGCAGTTGTTCCGCCGACCGCCACCAGCCGCTTTCCAGCCACATCCAGCGGCGTTCTCGGCTCAACACGGCGGCCATGGGTTCTTCGGTCGCAAGCAGTCGGCGCAACGCCGTCAGTGCGGGACCGGCACGGATCGGTCCCGGACAGTTGGTGAGGCGCGCGATGCCCGTCAGGCCGCCGCTCTCGATGGCGGTACCCACCATGAAATCAATAAGCACTCCGCCGCGCACCGCGCCCAACCCGAGTTCCACCCGCACGAGGTGGATTTCGAGAGCCGTCCGGCAGTCATTGGTCCACGCCGCATTGTCAGCCAGGTGCCCCAAAGAGTTCCCAAGACGCTTGAGCGCCATCACCTGGCGGAGCTTGTCCAATTCGGTGTCCGATGTGGCGGGAAACGCCTCCATGGGATGGCGGAGTGCTTCGCGTGTCTCCTGGACCAACAAGGGATGCCGGAGACCGAAGACAGCCCGAGCCGCGCCATTCTCAGAAAGCCTCCAATCCTCGTCGAAGACCCCCTGTCCCAACGTGACCAACTGTTCATAGCCATCGGGTGCGGGACGCGACGGTGGCAGGCGCCGCGTCCAGCGCAGGCCGACAGCAACCACGGCAGTCGCGAGGAACAACCCCAGTGTCCCCCGGATGAGCACTCGGCGCATGGGAACACAGGATGGGTTCCAACCGCGCTGAAGCTCAAGCTCCGCGCACTCATCGGATCGGGACAACCACAGGTCCCCACGCCTGCGCCTCCGGCAATGCCCGTCCCGGCAGGCCGAGCGCGGCTACAGCCCGGGCACCAGTCCCGTGCGACCGTCGTAGGTCCCGTGCTCGGACAACGGGAGGAACCGCAAGGTGGTGAACTGGTGGTGAAAATCCCTCCGCTCGCGCTCGGCCATGGCCTCCGCGTGGCGCCCGGGGCGGTCGCCGCCGCCATGCCCGCGCACCATCGAAAGCATCGCCTCCTGGGAGGACCAGATGGTGAAGGTGGAAACGGTCCGGGGAAACCGCACCGCCGCCATGGCGAGGGTGGTTCCCGGGTGGTCCCGGACCAAGGCCTCAACCGGCCGACCCCAGTGGATGAACCGGGGCACCTCCGGCAGCCTCATCCGGGCGAAGGTCACCGCCACCACCGGATGCGAAGGATCGGTGGACCCGATGCGCTCCGGCAGGTCCCCGAAGGCGTCCACATGCCCCCACCGCCGGACGAAGGACATCCGGACATGCCATCCCGATGCCAGCACGCGGCCCAGGCGTGTGTTGGCAAGGAACTCATCCAGTGCGTCGGAGTTCTCCCAGGCGGCGAACAGCGTCAGGTGACGCAGTTGGATCCGTTCCGGGGACAACAGGGGCGCGCCCAGGGTCATCCGCGTCATGCACTCAGCGTGGACGAGCCCGGAAACCTCCGCCCGGGACGGCGGACGGGACAGCGCACGCAGCGTGGTCCAGACGCCGGTACGGACATAATGAAACGAGAAGATCATGAGATCGCAGGGAACAATGGAATCGGAGACCGGGGTTGCGGCGCACAGGGGCGATCAGTCCCCGGTTCCCTTCGATCGTTCCGTGATGGTGTAGTCCATTTCATAGACCGGCAGATGCCAGAGACTCATGGCGTGATGCGCCCGGA
Organism: Verrucomicrobiota bacterium; assembly: GCA_017302195.1. GTDB lineage: Bacteria > Verrucomicrobiota > Verrucomicrobiia > Limisphaerales > UBA9464 > UBA9464. The sequence goes on along the minus strand of JAFLEG010000677.1, from coordinate 605 downwards.
GCTGTCCGCTGGTGTGCTCGGAGAAGGTGATCTGCTCGCGAAAGCTCGACAGATAATGCTTCCACACCTTCCCGTCCCGATCCTGGACCAGAAAGTAGAATCCCGGGTCGCCATAGGTCTTCCCGCTCGACAGGAGCGTCAGGCCCTCTCCGGTGGCGCCGCTCACGCGAAACACCACCGTCGCACTGCCGTGAGGCAGCGGGAGAATGACCTTGAGGCAGGACTCTCCCGAGGGAATCCGACAGGCAGCGTAGATGCCGTAGAAGATGACCGCCCCGGTACAGCGATTGCGGCGGTACCACACCCGATACACCGGCCGGCCGGCTGCGTCGGCCAGCATGATGACTTCGCTCTCGATCCGCACCGGTGACGCCTCCCGGCCCCGCGGGAGGCGCAGTTGCTGCACCCGCCGGCTGAAGATCCCGGACACCAGGCCCCCCAGCGCGGAAAAGATCGGGTTCCATCGGGTATGAGCCGTCATCTCGAAATCGCTGGTCCGGGTGTAGAACGCCTCGATTCCGGCCGACATGGCGACGCCAAGCTGGTCCACCTCCTCCAGCAACCCCGATCCGGGCACGTGCCGCTGGATCTGCAACCCCTGCTCG
>JAFLEG010000676.1 GCA_017302195.1 Verrucomicrobiota bacterium | reverse complement strand
TGATTGACCTCGCCATCCTGCGGCCGGGACGCATTGACCGGAAAATCCGCGTGCGCCGTCCGGACGAGGCCGGCGCGCGCCGCATCTACGAAATCTATCTGCGGGAGACCCTGCCGCTCGCCGAACCGCCGGCGGCGCTCGCGCAGACCGTGAGCGCGGCGCACTTCGCGCGGATCCCCGGCAATGAATTTCTTGAGGTGACGTTCCGCAGCGGACGCCGGGAAGTCCTGCACCGCGGGGATGTCGCCAGCGGCGCCGTCATCGCCGCCGTGGTGGAGCGCGCCAAGGGCTTTGCCCTGCGTCGGGCCATCGGCGGCGACGCGGCGGCGCAGATCACCCGTCAGGACCTGCTCACCGCCCTCGACCGGGAGCATGCGGAGAACGATCTCTTCCCGTCGGGCGACCTGACCGAGGACTGGCTGAAGCTGACCGACTTCGATCCTGAGAACGTGGTCCGCCTCGGCCCCGTGCGTCCGAGGCCGGCGGTGGTGTCCGGCGTCCTTTGACAGGTGAGGCGAAGCCCTCACGCCGGTGGGGCGAACCTCCGCGTGAGCCGTGGACCTGTGGAGGTGCCACCACGACACTTCGAGATTTGTGGTTCCTCAACTCCCGGATTCCGGATGACGGCACTGGATCAATCCCGCCGGAATCACTGGAACTCCCGCCCCGGGACTTTCTACGCTCGACCCAATGGCCCGCTTGGATTCCAAGGCCCCAACGCCCCCGCCGGTCAAAGCCACGGCGTGCCCGAACCCGAACTCCCGGTAGCCGCATGAACAAGAAAGCCCTGTCCGAAACGGACATCCGGTCCTGACCCACCCATGCCCGACGAAACGAACACACCTGCCCGGAAGTCCGGCGGTTGGAGCGCCGCCCGCCAGCATCTCGCGGCGTGGGACAAGCCCGCGCTGCTGGACCTGGTGAAGGACCTTTACGAGGCCGAGGCGGCCAACCGCGACTTCATCCAGGCCCGATGCCAGGCCGAGGATGGCGGCGGCGAGGTGCTGGAACTGTACCGGAAGAAGGTCGTGGAGCCATTCTTCCCGGCGCGCGGCATTGGCAAGCTGAAGCTGGGCGAGGCGCGCAAGGCCATCCGGGACTACCGCAAGGCCACCGGCAACATTCCTGGCACTGCGGAGCTTCTCATGGCGTATGTGGAGAACGGCGTGAAATTCACCTGTCAGTACGGGGACATTGACGAGCGCTTCTACAACAGCATCGAGTCCGCGCTGGAAGAACTCGCCGACCTGCTGCGCGTCGAGGCCCGGGCGCTATATCCCCGGTTCCAGAGCCGGTTGGCAGACGTCGAGCGGAGGACCGACGGCATCGGCTGGGGTTTTCACGACTCCACCGCCTATGTCGTCGGCCAGTTGGAGAAGGAATTCGCCAGTGATTCACGTGAATGAATCATCCCGGATGGCCTCTGTCCTCCCGCGTTTCTGGTGGATCTTCGCAGAGGCTTTGAGCTGCAGGCCCGAGGACGCCTTCCAGGGGCCTGAGGCAAAGGCGCTCGCAGCCGCCTGATCCGGTTCACGCCAGAAAGGCGCGTGCGACCGTGTCCGACGGGATCCCGGTCCCTCGCCAGAGGCCCGCCTGGTCATCCGGGTAAGTCACCGAGTCCCGACGGCGAGGGCCTGCGGGTGTCACGCCATTCGGCGCCTCCCGGCCGGCTCTTGCTGGCATCGGGACTTCCGCCGCCCTAGGTTTCCGTCCTCGCATGAAGATCGTTCGCATCGTGGCCCATCGCGTCGAGTTGCCCCTGGGCGAGGGCTCATATCGCTGGAGCGGTGGCAAGGCAGTGTCGGTCTTCGACAGCACCCTGGTGGGCGTCGAGACCGATACCGGACTCACCGGTTGGGGCGAGGTGTGTCCGCTCGGACCCTTCTACCTGCCGGCCTATGCCGAAGGCGTGCGCGCCGGCCTGCGCGAGCTCGCACCGCATCTGATCGGACTCGACCCGCGCGAGCCCGCCGTGCTCAACCACCGCATGGATGCCGCGCTCAAGGGGCATCCCTACGTGAAGAGCGGCGTGGACATCGCCTGCTGGGATCTCCTGGGCCAGTGGACCGGACTGCCCGTGTGCCAACTGCTCGGCGGGCGATTCGGCGAGGCGATCCGCCTGTACCGGGCCATCTCGCAGGAGGCGCCCGAGGTCATGGCGCGCAAGGTCGCGGGCTACCGCGCCGAGGGGTACACCCGGTTTCAGCTCAAGGTGGGCGGGGATCCAGACACCGACATTGAACGCATCCGGGCCGTCCGCGCGATGCTCCGGCCCGCCGACCGCCTGGTGGCCGACGCCAACACCGGCTGGACCCAGCACGAGGCCGTGCGGGTCGTCCGGGCGGTGCGCGACGTGGATGTCTATATCGAGCAGCCGTGCCTCACCTACGAGGAATGCCTGGCGGTCCGCCGGCGCACGGATCATCCGTTCATCCTCGATGAGAATGTGGACAGCCTCGAAATGCTGCTCCGCGCCCGGGCCGATCTCGCCCTGGACGTGGTGAACCTCAAGATCAGCAAGCTGGGCGGCCTGACCCGGACCCGTCAGGTCCGGGATCTCTGCGTGAGCATGGGCATCGCCATGACCCTGGAGGACTCCTGGGGCGGCGACGTCACCACCGCCGCCATCGCCCACCTCGCGCACAGCACGCCCGAGGAATTCCGGTTCACCAGCACCGACTTCAACAGCTACGTGACCGTGAGCACGGCCGAGGGTGCGCCCCGCCGGGAGAACGGCTTCCTGCGCGCCGGAGACCGGCCCGGACTGGGCATCACGCCGAGGCGGGAGGTGCTGGGGCCGCGGGTGGTGGAGGTGACCGGGTGAACGGCGGGGACCCTCCTTCCACGACGGGCTAGGGTTTGGCAACCGGGGTGTGAACCCGGCAGGGTGGCGGGGATGGACGAGAGCGGGCGGGCGGTTGGGCGGGATCGCGACCGGGTTGGGGACGGACCGTCCCGTTCCCGGGAGTCGGCGCCGGCGGCACGACCGCCGCCGAACGCTTCTTTGGCTGTACCCATGAAACGCTGTTCTCCCAGGTGCTTCAGCGCATGCCGCTGCCCTCACGCCCGGCTAGCCGACGACCCCGACCACCCACGCAGCCCTA
>JAFLEG010000675.1 GCA_017302195.1 Verrucomicrobiota bacterium | reverse complement strand
CTTTGCCCAGTGGAGCCGGCAGGGATTCCCCGCCGCCCCGCCCGACGCGCTGATCCCGGATCCCTGCCATCGAGCAGTCCAGGAAGCCCGGTCCCGCCTCGTGGATGCCGTCCGCCATCTGCAACTCCCATGAAAACCTTCCAGCGCCCCGATCCCCGTTGCTGCAATGCCCCAGGGGGAAACCCGGCAGCAGGATGGACGTTGATTGAGGCGCTGGGAGTGCTGGCCATTCTCGCGGTGCTCAGCGCGGCTTTCGTGCCCTGGCTGCTGCGCGATCTGGATGCCTCCGCGCGCGCCGAGGAATCCCGCGCCCTGGCCGAGATCTCCCGGGCCATTGGTCAGTCCCTGCGGCGTGAGCGTGTCGTGCCCGATGCCAACACCTGGGCGGCCATGGCGTCCTCCGCCCTCGGATCGCACCAGGATCGGATCCAGACCAACGCGCGGGGCGGCCGCCGTTTGTGGATTGTGGATCCACGCCTTCGCCTCGGTCCCGCACCCGGCGCCACGCTTCCCTTCATCCAGTCCGACGCCGGCTCCCGGGAACCCACCAACGCCCGGGTCGTGGTGCTCTCCAGTCTCGGGGTGCCTCCGCCGACGACGGTCCAGGATGGGGTTGCGGCCAGCAATGCCCGGTTCGACGCCCTCTGGTCCGCATCCCCAGGCGCCGTGCCGACGGGCTGGTCCTGGAATGGACGCGCCGACGATCTGGCCATCCAGCGACTGGACCTCACCGATCACTGGGTGCCGGTGCTGCTGAACCAGCCGGCGACCGGGCCGCGCGGACAATGGGGAACCGATCTCGCCGGCACCAACGCGGCATCCCCCGGCGCCCTCCAGACCTGGTACCTGCGCGGCACGGTGCTGCGCCTGCATGATGCGGATGGACGCCTGCAATGGAGTGTCGTGCTCCAAACGCCCCTGACGCTGACCTTCGAGCGCGGTGCCTGGCGAGGCCGCGCTTCCTGGCTGGATGCGGACGGCCACGGCAATGGTTCCACGGTGGATGACGCCATGAACCGGTTTCAGGGAGCGGTTGAGAATCCGGAGGCGGCGTTCGCGACACCTCCGGCGACACGCGAGGGCGTCTGTCGTTCCATGAGCAACTACCTCACCGCCTACCTGAACTGGTCCGCGGGTGGCTTTCCGTCCACCGGGCCCGGGGTCGAGGCGGTGGGCGCCGCGGCTACCCTGCTCGATACCCAGACCCGGGCGCTGCTGACGCGCCCCTGAGGCACCCTCCGATGCTGACCCTGAGTTCCAAGTCCGGTCCCCGCAGCGCAGGGCGCTCCACACATGAGGGAGTGGCCGTCGTCTGGCTGCACGGACTGGTCGCGGTGGCGTGTGGCACCAGCGGCAAATCCTGGGCGGCCCCGGAACCGGCACAGGACGCCACCGCCCTGGGTGAGGCGCTCCTCCAGGCCATGGCCGCGCTGAAACCGGGTCGTCGCACCGTCACCATGGCGGTGGCTCATCTCCGGCTTCGGCACCAGCACCTGGACCTCCCGCCGCTGCGTGCGAACTCCCGGCAGCGCTACCTCGAGCGTCAGGTGTCCCGGATTCCCGGACTCGAGGGCCCCCAGTGCTGGTCGTTCCGGACCGCAGTGCCGATCACCACCCCGGAGGCCGTGCTGCTGTCCCTGCTGCCCCGGTCCATTCACGACCAACTGGCCCAGGCCTGCACCCGCGCCGGCCTGGTCCTTCAGCACTTGATTCCACTCTCGGACCTCCTCCTGTCCTCTCCCGGCCCGGCCGATCGCCAGGACCCCGGCCATGGCTTCCGGTTGATTGCCACTCCCGTCGCGGGACGCATCGAGATGGCCGTCTCCGGCCCCGGCGGACGCGCGGTACTCGCACGGAGCTCCGGGTCCGGCCCGGCCGACTCGCAGGGCGATGGCGGCCTCGAGGTGCTTCGAACCGCCCAGTTCCTTCAACAGACCTACGCGAAGGCCATCGAGATCTTCCAGTGGCTCGGACCGGGACCTGGGCCGGCACTTCCCGCAGCGGTGCGGCGAGTGGATGACACCTGGACGACGCGCGCATGGGCGGAGCAACTGCTCACGCTGGATCCCAGGGCGGCCGTAAACCTGGTTTCACGTGATCAGCGCGAAGCAGCGGGCCGGCGAGTGATCCAGGCATCGCATCGCGTCCTGGCAATGCTCGGCGCCCTCGGTGCCGGAGGCTTTCTGGTGTTCGCCGATCAGCTCGCGCGGCACCACACCTCGAATCAACGGCTCCTCCAAGCCCAGGTGGACCGGCAAGCCGAGCGGGAGGAGCAGTTGCGTCAGGAGATCCTGCGCGTCGGGGAACGGCAACAGATGGCCGAGTTCATCACTTCCTCACGGCCGCCGATGCCGCTGTGGCTTCTGGCAGGTCTGACGGAAGTCGTGCCCCGCTCCTGCCAGGTCACGGAGTTCGAGGCACGGTGGGACGCAGGACGCTGGCGCCATCGAATCACCGGACGAAGCCGGGACGGCTCCGGAATTCCCGCCGACCGGATTGCCGCCATGTCGGTTCACCTTGCCCAGGCGCCATTCTGCTCCCGGCTCGAAGGCCCCGGATTGCCGTCACGGGAACCCGGATCCCCGACCAACTGGACCCACCAAATCCGCAACCTGGTGGCAACGCCCGAGACCGGGCCAAGCACCTTTCTGATGGAAGGGACCGTGGAATGACATCCGAACCCTCCCCAACGCAATTCCTGACCCCGGCGCGGCTCTGGTTGTCGCCACGGATCCGGTTCATCGGACCGTTCCTCGTGGCCGGACTCCTGGGTTGGGCTGGTGTCCTCCGCCTGCGACCTGCTCTGGGGGCGACCGCACAGCTCGCCCGGCGACAGGCGGATGGCGCGCAACGCGTCCAGGCCCTGGAGCGGCAGCTCCGGGAGATCGAACCGAACCCACCCGCGGAGGCGGGGAACGCACTCCTCGAATCTCTCCATGCAGATCCGGCCGGGGTCGTCCCATGGCTGTCCGAGGCGGAGCGTGAGGCACGGCGGCGGGGCTGGATCCTCCGATCCGAGGTCGGGGAGGTCAGCGTCCGGACACTGTCGGGGCGCGATCTCGTGCGCGTCCCGGTGCGGTTCCACCTCACCCCCGAAAGCGGGCC
>JAFLEG010000674.1 GCA_017302195.1 Verrucomicrobiota bacterium | reverse complement strand
CAGACACGGATCGCGGAGGAGTTCCCGGCGTCCCGACAATGACGGGATTTGTCATGGTCCAGTCCAGGGTGGGGTCATCGCCGGGCAAAGACCTTCCAGGCCGGGGCGAGGGTCATGGCCAGCCGGGCGCCGCGCCACAGGGCCCCGGACCACGACCGCCTGCGGGGCCCCGGATGGCGTCGCCCGGGAAACAGGAGGCTGAACACCGTCCACCCCAGGGCCGCCTTGGACGCCAGCGCACTGAAGTGGCGGGCCTGCTGGCGCCCGGTCTCGATCTGCCGTGCGGCGGAGTCCCAATCTGCCGCCATCTGGTGGCGGAGCAGTTCCGCCTCCAGCAGCAGCAGTTGTTTCCTGGCAGCCAGCGGATTCATTGGAGCCGTGCGGTCCATGCCTCGAGGTCGCGGCGGATCTGATTGAAGGTCTCCGGCAGCGTCTGCCAGGTCTGCAACCGCCGCCGCAGCGTGCGGGCCAGGGCCAGGGCCAGGCCGCCGTAGAGCACGGTGAGCCCCAGGATGGGCCAGAGTCGGGAGTGATCCCAGAACACCACCACCACCGCGACGGTCAGTGAGATGCCCGCCAGCAGTCCCAGCACCGCCACCGCCAGGGACAGCCCGATGCCTTGAAAGGCCCGCAGCCGTTCCTCCTGCAGTTCGACCAGCAGCAGTTCGAGCCGGTTCTCCCCGGCAGCCAGGGCGTGTCGGGCCAGGGAGCGCATGCTGCCGGGGAGACCGGAGACGGGGGATTCAGGATCGTTCATGGGAGCAGGGAGTGGGCAGCGGCCCGGCTGGGAGGCGCGGGGACCCGGTGTCCTGACGCGCCTCCACGACGCGCCCGGAGCCTCAGTTCCGCCGGGTGAGCAGCAGTCCGAGCAGGGCCCCGAACCCAAACGCGACCGCGATGGACTCGTAGGGGTGGCTGCGGATCACGGAGTCCGCCTGCCGGGCACCGGCAAGCGCCTTCTCCTCGATCTGATGATAGTGGTCTCCGGCGGACTCCTTCGCGGACGCGAGGGCGGTCATGAGGCGCTGCCGGGCCTCGGACACCTTGTCGTCGGCGACCTGTGCGGTCGCCTCCAGCAGGGCCTTGGCCTCGCGGGCGAGGGTTTGTGAATCGTGGCGCAGGGCGCCCGGAGTTTCGAAGTGTGTGTTCATGCAGGTGCGATGGATGTTGTGAGTTTCGAGGATGGAACTGCGGACCTGGGTTGCGGAGTTGGATCAGACCTTCCCGCCCCGGAAGAGGCGCAGGAGCACGGCGATGATCGCCACGACCAGAAGGATGTGGATGAAGCCGCCCATGGTGTAGGAACTCACCAGCCAGAGGACAATGAGGACGATGGCAATCGTTTCGAGCATGTGTGCAGGGGTTCAGGGTTGAGAGGATGGAAGCTGGCCCGCGGGAAAGGTCCTGGAGATCCGGAAGCCTGGGGCGTGTGAGGTATGCATTGGCGAACAAGTGGCCAACGGGATCGGGTCAGGCGCTGCGGCCGCGGATGACCGAGACCAGGAAAAGCACGATGAAGATCACGAAGCAGATCTTGGCAATGCTGGCCGCCGTGCCGGCGAGGGCACCGAAGCCGAGGACCCCGGCTGCCAGGGCCACGATCAGGAAGATGACAGTCCAGTAGAGCATGGCGTTGAGGTGAAGGGATGAATGTAAACTCTGAGCCAGGTTGGCGAGGGCCTTGAGCGGGTGGCGTGCCACCGGTGTGGAGACGCGATATCGCCTGAAAACGGGCGGATTTCTCGGGTTCGAGGATCCCGATCGAGCACCGCAGCCCAGGGAGTCGTGCAGAGTGCCATGCCTCTCCTGCAAAATGCATCGGTTGGGCTCATCTCCCGGGATGAACTGAGCGCGAACGGGCCCAAATCGGGCGGCGACGGCCCACGCGATGATTGGCATCGAACCGGCAGTCGGTGCTGCGGCCACGAGCGCTGGACGACTCAGATCTGCGCAGCACGGCCTTCAAACACGTCAGTTCCGAATGCCTATGAAGACCTCGATGAAGACCTGGATTGTGACTCTCTTCCTGTTGGCCGCCGCTGCCGCCATGGCCGGATGCAGGAACACTGCGGCCGGCTTCGGCAAGGATGTCGAGAATGCCGGCGAGAAGATTCAGGAGAAGGTGAACTAGTCACCGCCGCCTCTGGATCCCGCGTCAGGAAGCGGGCAGATGCCGGGACAGGAAGCCGACGGCATTTTCGTGCAGGATGGCGTCCACGTCGCCGGGCGTGTAGCCGCGACGGGTCAGGATCTCCTGAAGTCGGGCGAGATCGGCGATGCTGTCCAGATCCATCGGCGTCTGCTCGGTGCCGAAGCCGCCATCCAGGTCTGATCCGATGGCCACGTGCCGGGCCGAGCCGGTGAGCTGGCAGATGTGATCCATGTGCTCCGCGATCTTCTCGATCCGGAGCTGGAAGTCCTCGGGACGCGAACGGTGGTGCGCCCATCCGTGCACCATCATGATGGCGTCGAAGGCCATGCCGATCACGGCGCCCCGTCGGGCCAGCTCCCGGATTTGGTCGTCGTCGAACTGGCGGTTCCAGCGGGCCAGCGCCCGGCAGTTGGAATGGCTCGCCCAGACCGGTCCGTCCCAATGATCCAGCGCGTCCCGAAACGACTCATCGCAAAGGTGGGTGGCGTCGAGGATGATTCCCAGGTTGCGCATCTCGCGCAGCAGTTCGCGTCCGCGGGGCGTCAGCGGTCCGATGGCATCGGTGCCCTGACCGTGGACGCCGGGGCCGTAGTGGGTCAGGCCGATCAGGCGGAGTCCGTAGCCGAAGGCCGTCTCCAGGTGCCGCCACGACACGAGGGAGTCGGCGCCCTCCAGGCTGAGGACATAGCCGATGGGCAGGCGTGCGGCTTCCGCATCGTCCGCCGCCAGCCAGCGGGCCGCATGGGCGGCCACGGCGGGGCCGGTGCGCAGTGGCAGCAGCTCGCCGCACCGTTCCATCTCGAGATGCCAGGCGTGCTGCCCCTGGGTCCAGGCCCAGGCCTGCTCCGGGCTGTTCCAGCCGGGCATCCGGGAGAACCGGTCCACGTGCCGCGCGAGCTGGGTGGCGACGCACAGGCCGATGCGGCCGCGCCGCATTTCCGGAAAGCAGAGCGTGCCCCGCG
>JAFLEG010000673.1 GCA_017302195.1 Verrucomicrobiota bacterium | reverse complement strand
GAGGACTGCGTGAACCAGGCCGCGGTGCTGGCGCGCCTGCCGGAGCATCCGAGCGTCACCCGGCAGTTGAACATCCATGGCTACCATCAGCACGCCGACCGGTTTGGCGCGCTGCGCTTCTATGGATCCGATGCACCGGCCATCCAGGACCTGATGCGCGCCACGCCCGACCTCGGGTTGTCGCTGGATGCGGAATTGCCCATCACCGGGGCCGAGGTGGTGTGGGCCTGCCGCCGGGAGATGGCGCGCACCGTGGAGGACGTCCTCGCCCGCCGCACCCGGGCCCTCTTCCTCAACGCCCGCGCCGCCATCCGCATGGCCCCCGCAGTGGCCCGCCTGATGGCGTCCGAGTTGGGGCAGGACGCCGCCTGGCAGACCGCCCAGGTGGAGGCATTCAACAACGTCGCCCGGGGCTATCTGCCGGCGTGACGGTCTTCGCCTCCAGAGGGCGGGACTCGGACGGCGTGGACAGCACCGCCGCCAGGCCATGGAGTGCGGCGGCGCAGCGCAGCGGAGACGCCGCTTTGCCACGATGGGCAGGCCGTGAGCATGGCATTCATTTCTCCCCCAGGTGCACTCACTGCCGACGCTAAAGCGGTGGCAAGCCACCGCAGTCCAAAGATGAGAGTCCATCAGGTGAGCCGTTTGTTTGTGGAGGCACCACCACGTTGGCTCGGGGGCCTACCGCCAGACCAATGCCAGGCCGCGAGATCAAGGGATCCCGAGGGGCGAGACGAAACGCTTTTCGAGATGACCGTCATTGGACAGAGTTCAGAACACTCTCTGATCATGTCCTGGAAACTCACATTTCTGGCGGTTACCGGCTGCGCCCTGGTGGGGATGCTCATGGGGGGACTTTTTGGTTTTGGCGGAGGAATGATGACTCCGGACTTCTTCCGGCACCTGATTCCTTGGCGGGATGTCGAGCCCGTGGGCTTGGCCACGTTCCTGGGTGCGACAGCCGGCGTGCTGCTTGGAGGGGGCCTGGGCTGTTTCGCCGTCCTGGTCCAGTTCGCCTTGCAGTGGAGGAAGAATCCTCAGTTGGCTCCGGGCGGCTTCAAGTCCGGTGAGGCGGACGCCGGGTGAGCACCTTCGGCTGCCGAGACCGTGACCTCCCGGGATCCAGTCGGCCATGGGTGTGTCTGACGGGTTCCCTCCGGCCAGCGGATCTCCACGGCAGTGGGGGGCTCCGGCGCGGGGAGGAGAAGGCGGGCGCTGTCCTGGGAGCGGAATCCGCTGCCGGCATGGAGTTCCCGGGCGATGCCGGTGCGGTCGCCAAAGCGCAGGCGAACGACGGCGCCGATGGCGTCGGGATTGCCCGGGGGACCCTTCAGGATGATTCCAACGCCCGGAACGCCGTGGAGGTTCCGCAGGATCTGGACGGGGCCGCGGGAGATGCCCACCGCCAGGTCCGGACGCCCGTCACGATCCAAGTCGCCCACCGCGCTGCCACGCTGCTCGCCGAGGATGCTGAATCCTGATTCGGTCGGCGGCAGGGCTCGGAAGCCTCCTCGGCCATCGCCCAGCAGGACCAATCCGGTCCCGGCGTCCTGACGCGAGGTCTCCGGATCCACACCAAAGAAGTTCTGGGCCAGGAAGACATCCTCGTTTCCGTCGCCGTCGAAGTCGGCGACCGAGACACCGAAGGCCGGTGCGAATTGGGCTTCCACGGGAAGTGCGATTCCCTCGTACCGGCCACCCCGGTTGAGGAAGATCATGGAATCGAAGGTCTCTGCGGTCAGGACCTTGGCCCGCTCCGCCGCCGGGCCGAGGACTTCGGCGAGGCTGGATTGTCCGTAGGCGCGGTGGGTGGGAATCCGATCGGACAGGCCGGGGATCACCTGGTTCAGCGCCCGATAGGATCGCCAGGGCATCCGGCGGCCACTGACCGGGTCGGTGGAGACAAGCAGGGCCTGGACCACACCCGGTTCTCCGAACTCGCCATACACCAGTTCGACGGCGGCCGGTTGGAAGGCGGTTTGGTCGGTGCGCCAGTTGCGTCCCCAGTTCGAGGCGACGAGGTCCAACAGTCCGTCGCCGTTGAAGTCTCCCGTGGTGACGCCGTTCCAGAGGCCCTTCCAGCGACCCAGACCCGACTCGGCGGTGGCATCCACCAGCCGGCCGCGGTTATTGCGGAAGAACCGCAGGGAATCCCATTCGCAGGCCAGCACCAGGTCCGGATCCCCGTCGCCATCAGCGTCGGTGAACACCGCGCCGTTGACCCGGGTGTCGTCCGTCACAGTCTCGGGCGGCTCCCAGCCGCCGTCTTTGGCCCGCAGCAGCACGGTGCGGCCGGGTTCCGGATGGCGTCCGGCGCGGGTGCGTCCGCCGACCAGGAGATCCAGATCACCATCTTGATCCACATCGGCCATGGCCAGCGGACCGGTGCTGGAACCGGCCGAGGGGAGGGGGGGCGGCATGGGTTCACCCGGAGACGCCAGATCGAGGGTTGCGACTGCCGGTGAGCTTGCTGCCGCGGTTTCTGTGGGGGACAACCCCACGAACAGGGGGCGGACTCCCGATCCCGCAGGTCCCGCCAGTACGGCGGACTGCCGGAGGGATTCCATCGCGGCCGGGTTGCCGATGGCGCTGACCGTGAAGTGATTGGTCCCTGTGTTTGTCAGCAGCCGCACCGCCCCACCCTGGTCCGCGGAGACCACCACATCGTCGTCGCCGTCGCCATCCACATCGCTCCAGGCCACGGCGGGACCTTCGGACCCAAGCCGGCGGGGTTGGAGCGGTTGGCGTGGGGAATCTTCCGGCGGAGGCCCCGGATTCGCGGGCAGGTCCTGCACTTCGACCACGGTAAACAATGGCGCGGGTTTGGCGGCGGCGATGTCGGTCGCCGGACCGGCGCCCTCTTCGGCAATCTCAACGACTTGATTGGGCTTCAAACCGCGGACGACGCTGCGGCCTCCGCTGCGCCAGACCACCTCGACCTCGAGTTCGGTAGCCGTGCCGGTGGCGAACACCCGCATCGCGTCGTCGCCGGACAGATAGCGTCCGCCGGCAATCATCTCCTGCGACTGCACCACTGGTCCTCCCCGCACGGTGATCCGGGCGCCAATGCCCGCGCTGTTGGCCCGGCTGCCGCGAAGCCGGACCGCCAGTCGC
>JAFLEG010000672.1 GCA_017302195.1 Verrucomicrobiota bacterium | reverse complement strand
TTCCACCAAGGGCACGCCACCCAAACCCTTTTGGTCCCGCCACGGGACGCCCCGTTGCAGGAGCAGCTTCAACACCCGCCAGTTGCGGGTCATCAGCGGCACCACCAGCGCACTCCGCCCCTGGGAGTCGGTGAAATTCAAATCGGCCCCGCGGGCCAGCAGCAACTCCAGGACCTCGACGCCGATGTCTGCGCCGCCCGCGATGAAGAACACCGGCTGACCCTCTTCCGTGCGGGCGTTGGGATCGGCCCCCGCTTCCAGGAGCAGCCGTACCGGCTCCAGCCCGCAGGAACGGCTGGCTCCGATGGCCGGCTGCAGGGGGGGCTCCACCTTCCCGCCATTGGGATCGGCGCCCGCAGCGAGCAGCGCCTTCACCACCGCCAACTGGCCGGGGTCCCGCTGAAGCTGACGCAGGGCCTGCACCAACACCGTGGCGCCGGACAACCCCGGGGTGTTGAGGTCCACACCCCGCGCCGCCGCGGTGACCGCAGCGGCATCCCCGCGGGTGATGGCGTCCTCCACCTCGCGCAGCCCCTGGGAGCGGAACTGGCGGAGACTGCCCGAGGCATCCCGAAAGGGCCGCAGTTCCCAGAAGATCGCAGCCTTGCTTCCCAGGACGAGCAACACGGGCAACGCGGCGATCACGACCGCGGCCACCCGGCCGGCGGTGCCGGGGGACTTGAGGAAGAGCAGCACCGCGAGGGCGAGCAGTGCCGCCGGAATGAAGAAGGGAATGACCAGCGCCGCCAACGGATTCGTCCGCGAGGGGCCGGCCGCCGCCAATCCCAGAAGCCCGAAGACCACCACGGCCACGACGTCCACGGCCACGAACATCCAGAACAGCAGCTTCAACATGGGCAGGCGCCCAATAGACCGCGGTTGCGTGCGGGTGTCGAGCCGTGCGGACGGACCCAAATCCAGAGGCATGGCCAATTCATGAGGAGGACTTGAGGTGAGGGTGTTTGGAGGTGAGGAAGCGGAGGGCGCGGCGATGGTGATCGTCGCTGAAGTGGCTCTGGAAGTCGGTGGTGGTTTTGTGGTCGGGCTTTTTGAACTGGGATTTCCACTCTATGAGGAGGCTGTTGGCGAAGCGGCGCATGAGGGCGAAGAGGAGCATGCTGTTGGGATGGCGGACCCGGCAGCGGTCGTCGTTTTGGGAGACATCCAGACGCTGGTGGAGGCCGTTCTCGATGCCCCAGGCCTGGCGGTTGAGCTGAAGCCAGCCCGTGGCATCGAGCCGGGCGGGTTCGATGCTGGTGATGAGGCAGACCTCTTCGGGGGAGTGGCCTTGGATGTGGCGGCGAAGCCGCGCCGCCTGCGCGGCAAAGGGAAAGGCGACTTGTTCCGGGCTGACGGGTGCCGAACGCAACCCCCGCTCCTCATGCCGGCCCTTGTTGCGCTCCACGGTCCGGAGCTGGGTGGCTGTCGGGTGTTCTGGGGGGAAAACCCGCCTCCGGGGCGGGCACCAGTTGGCGGATCGGGGCCTGAAGTTCGGGGTGGTTATCTTTAACGGTGAGGAGGTAATCCGCCCCGCAGTGCTGCACCAGATCGCGGGCCGTCTCCCGACAGGTATGCAGCGCATCCAGCGAGACCCGGCGGCCCTCCAGATCCAGCTCGCCGAAGAGGGCGCGGGCGACGGGAATTTCGTTGGTCTTGTCCTTGGGAACCCGGGCACACCCCAGGAGGAACTGCCCGGGCACGCTCACCGCGGTGAGGATGGCATCGCCATTGCCGTGTTTGGGCTCCTTGCCGTCCAGGACGATCAGCTCCTCCGGGGGCGGCTCCCCGCGCAGTTGGCGTTGAATGTCCTTGAGCACCTGGGCCACCCGGTCCACCCCGACCTGTTGTTGCATCCGGCAGAAGGTGGACTGGCTGGGGGCGGGATGGTTCCCCTGCCGGTTGGCGCGCACCCCCAGGGCACGGCGCTGGGCCTCGCTGAGCCCTCGGGCGAAGATCGCCAGATCCTTTTGCCCCCGGGGGGCGCCGGCCAGATGAGCCATCAGTTGAATACCCAGAAGCGACCACAGCGGATAGGACTCGATGCGGGTGCGCAGGTCCGGCACCGCTTTCAAGCGCTCGATGAGGCTGCGGATCTCCCGCACCTTGAGCTGGGATCGAGGCGGTACGGCCGCTTCCACAGCCGCCAGCCTGGGCACCAGCACTTCGGCCTGCAGGCGCCGGGTGGAGTGGCGCTCCAGCGCGCAGACAAAGAGCCGCTTGGGCCGATCATGCTTCACATAGTAGTCGCGCCGCGTGCGTCCCCACCCCTCGGTCTGCCCCACTTCGATCCAGCCCGCGGCGGTGTACACCGTGCCGCAGAACTGTTCGGGATCCACAAAGCTCTCCAGCACCTCCACCGGATGGCCGTAGCGCTGCTCCCAGTCCGCGGCGATCCGATGGCGGACCAGCGACAATGCCTTGGTGCCCAGGTTGGGCACCGAGGCCTCGGGCAACAGCAGAAAGCGCAGGTTGTTCGTCACCAGGCTGAGACGGCGCCGCCGCTGTTCATTGCTCCACCCAATCCACCGGTCCCGGTGCTTCAGATGGCGCGCGGCCGCACCAAACACCAGCAGCGCCAGCCACCGGCCCCGGTGATCGGTCACCACGTAATGCAGCCGTTGGCCCACCGGCTTCACCGCGCCCAGGTAGTGGTGCGCCTCCAGCAGTTCATCGAAACGCTTTAACTCGCCGGGTTCCACCAGACGCAGTTGAACCTCTTCCAGCGCCAGTTCTGGGGATGGTTTCCCACCTGCAGCAGAGTTCGTCATCCCTCAGGCTAGAAAATGGGAGACCCGTTGTCCCGCACAATCGCCTAACTCTCCCATCCTCAATCCTCTAACTCCCATCACGCATTGGCCATGATCCAGAGGTCCCATTGACCCGAAAAGGTCGTTCGCCTTACAGAATCTGCATGTCAGAAACGCTCACCATTCGCCTGCCCAAGGCGCTTGCCCGCGAGTTTCTCGCCAAGACCCGGGCGGCCCGGACCAATCCCAGCGAGGTGCTGCGTCAGGCGGCGGCCCAATATGTCCGTGAGAATCCGGCGGCATGCGACGCGATCGTAGAGCATCTTCGCTCCCGGGCAGGCACCTGGACCGGGGCCATTTCCGGCAAGGAACTGTTG
>JAFLEG010000671.1:1706-3126 GCA_017302195.1 Verrucomicrobiota bacterium | reverse complement strand
GGATCCATCCACGCTCAGCGGCATGGCCAACACCGCGGCCACGCTGTCCAACGCCGGCCGTCTCGCCGAGGCGATCCCGATACAGGACGAACTGGTGCAACTCCGACGCGAGGTCCTGGGCCCGGAGCATCCGGACACCCTGATGGCGATGCACTACCGGGCCTACTTCGAGCAGCTTCGCGATCCCGCGGCGGCGGTTCCCAGGCACCGGGAGGTCCTCACCCTGCGACGCAAGGCCCTCGGACCGGAACATCGCCACACCATCCTGACCCAGCACTGGCTTGCCAAGGCACTGGAGGCCTCGGGACGGCCCGCCGAGGCCACGGCCGTGCACGAGGAGGTGGTGCGGCTGCGGGAGGCGGCCAACGGACCGGACCATCCGCACACCCTGGATGCCACGCTGAATCTCATGGATGACTACATGGATTCCGGGCGGGTGACCGAGGCGCTGGACCTGCTGCACCGGTGTTCGGGACGGGTGGACGCCGGATCCACCATGCTGCTGGACATCGCGACACGGGAGGCATGGTTTGCGCCCGAAGGCGAGTTTGGTGCCCTGGTCCGCCGGATCCTGGATCAGGCGCCCCGGCTGAGTGATCCGGCGGAGATGGAGCGGGCCAGCCGCGCCCTCAGCCTGCGCCCCGCCTCCGATCCCGTCGTGGCCGCCACCGCCCTGGAGCTCGCCCGCCGGGTGGCCAAGGCGGGCACCAACACGGTGCCGGTCCGCAACGCCCGCTTGACCCTCGGCCTGGCGGAACTGCGCAGCGGCCACCCCGACACAGCCGAGCCGCTGCTGGGTGCGGTGGTTGCCGGGGGCAGTTTGTCGAGCACCACCGTGAATGCCGCCGCCCACTACCATGCGGTGGCCCTGGCGGCGCTCGGACGGCCGGAACAGGCACGCCGGGTATTCGATGCGGCGACGACCGCCATGCCGCCAGGTCCGCAGGACCCGCGGCACCCGCTCAAAGGAGAACTGCCCACCCAACAGCTTCTCCCCTGGCTGGCCTCCCGGGAGGCGCGCCAGGCCCTGGCCGACCGGCCCCAGGCACCCTGAGACGGAACGTTTCATCAGGATTGGGGAGCGCGCGCGCCTCGCGTGCTGCGGACGGGAAGATGGAACTGCAGATCCGATGCATCGCTTCGCGACAAGCAAGCGCATCGAACGGCTGGAGTTCGTCCGCGCCGGCGCGGCGGAAGTGACCTGCATCTTCGCCGTCAGCGGTGTGGAGGTGGTCCCCGTTCGCTGAACCCAGCCCTCGCGGAATGACGACACCGGCGGTCGGGAAGTCCCGGCCGCCGGCTGCTTTTTGGGGTGCCCACCAAAACGGAGGCAGGCGGCCCAGAACCTGACAAGCCGGCCCCATGATTCGCCCCGCTCGGGGCCCGGACCTAATCAGGAACCGCAACCTGCGGTCCCTCC
>JAFLEG010000671.1:0-1598 GCA_017302195.1 Verrucomicrobiota bacterium | reverse complement strand
GTGTCCCTGTTCGTCCCCCGCCACTACCCTGCGCGACCGCCGCGAATGATTCCCTCCGCGAGTGAAGGCCGGATTCCTCCCGGCGGCTCAACTGTTGTCCAGTCCCTTGACTGCCCGCTGAGGCGATGACTCCGGAGAATGCTGTCGAACTCACTCTGGGATCGGCGCGGACGCCCCGCGCTCCGCCGCAATGACCTGCGATTGGATGGCACTCACCCATCCAGCCCAACCCGTCCCCAAAGCGCCCGACGGGTCCGCCGGACGGTTACGGACTTACGGCAAGATGAGGCGGTAGACCCGGGTGGGATGGTTGGTCCACTGCTGATCGGTGAACTGGGACGAGCCATCAATGAAGAAACTGGTGCCTATGGGAGTCCAGTCGAGGCTTCCCAGGCTTGAGCTGGCTTCCATCACAAACGACACCCCGGGAGTCCAGGCGATGAGCAATCCGAATCCGTCTGAAGCCGCCCCAACTCCGGAAGCGTCTGCTTGGATTAGAGGACGCGACCAGAGTGCGGTCGGACGACCGAAGAAATCTGCCCGCCAACCCGTTGCACTTGGCAGAAAATGGACGATGAGATGGGGGGTGCCCTTGAGCACGCTCCCCGAGTCTTCAGGGGCATTTCCCTGGAAGTAGAGGCCGGTCAGGCTGGTGCAGAAAGAGAAGGCGCCGTCCCCAACGTGACTGACGCTACTTGGGATCGTGACGCTTGTCAGTCCGGTGCAGCCGCCGAATGCCCCGGCTTCAATGCGAGCGACGTCGCCAGGAATCGTGACCTTCGTCAGGCCTGTGCACCCTGTAAACGTCGAACTCCGGATGGTGGTTAGATCGTTGGGGAGAACCAGGCTGGTCAGACCGGTACAGAACTCGAACGCACCGACTCCGATGGTGACGATACTGTCGGGGAGAACAACGCTCGTCAGGCCGGTGCAGGTGTTGAACGCTCGGATGCCGATAGTGGTGACACCTTTGGGAAGAACGATGTTAGTGAGACTGGTGCAGACCTCGAATGCAGCGTCCTCAATGGCGGTAACGCCGTTGGGAATCGTGATACTGGTCAGCCGACTGCAGCCGGCAAACATCCCGGTTCTGATCACGTTGATGCCATGGGGCATCGCGACACTCGTCAGGCCGGTGCAGTGGGAGAAAGCATAATATCCGATCGAATCAACGCTGCCGGGAATGGTGACGCTGGTCAGGGCCGTGCAGACGCCAAAGGCATAGTTCCCGAGGGTAGTGACGCCGCTGGGGATGTTGACGTTCGCGAGGGCAGTGCAATAATGAAACGCGTAGTTCCCGATCGTGGTGACGCTGGATGGAATTGTGATGTTCGTCAGGCTGGAACAGTTATGGAACGCGCTCTCCCCGATGACGCTGACGTTGCCAGGAACGGCCACCCTTTTCAGGCTGGTGCAACCACTGAACACTCGCTCCCCGATCTGGGTGATCCCGTTGGGGAGGGTGATACCCTTCAAACCGATGCAACCGTAGAACGCGGATTCTCCGATGGCATTGACGCTGTTGGGAATGTGTACGCTTGTAAGACTGGTGCAGTCGGCGAAGGCCTGGGGGCCGATACCGATCAGGCTGCTGGGAA
>JAFLEG010000670.1 GCA_017302195.1 Verrucomicrobiota bacterium | reverse complement strand
GATTCCCGTCGTCACGGCGGATGCGGTCGTCACTCCCGCCGAGGTCGTCGTCCCTGTGGAGCAACCGGTGCCGCTGGCACCCGTTGAGCAGGGGCCGGCGCCGGGCTACACCACGGACTTCGGCCTGGATACTCCCGGCGGTGCCGCGAAGGAAGAGGATGCCGAGGCGCAACGCCGTCTGCAGGCGCCCTCGCCGGAGCAGATCATCGCGGAGTACGGCGCGGTCGGATTCTTGATCCGCCAGCCCGAACCCCGGAACTTCCTGGAGCTGATCAACCCCTTCGCCCCCGAGGAGTTCGGTCCGGGTCAACGCGAGGTGTACAACCGGGATCCGAACCTGAGGCCGGGCGCCACGCTGCCCCGCACCTTCATCAACGACATCACCCACGAGCCGGTGATGAACTTCTGGAACTGGGCCTGGTAGCGGTTTGAACCTGAAATGGGCGGTTCCTCAACCCCCGGATTCCAGGTCAACCCACCAGCGCCGCCCGGGAACGGGCCACCAGTTCGTTGTCTGACGCGGCCGTTCCCCGAAGATTGAAGACACTGGCTGCGAGCACCCGGTCCCGCCATCCGGGGGACAGGCGGCGGAAATCCTCGAACACCGCAGAGCTGAACTTGTAATCGTGTGAGTCCCGGCCCTTGAGGAAAATCAGCCGGCGCGCGGCGTCCGCAAAGGGCTGCGGATCCGGGTTGGCCTGCAACCAGGCCAGGGTGTTGCGCGAGGCCGCGAGGGTGTCCGGCCCGATCTGCGCAAAGATTGTGGCCAGGTCCTCCGGGGCTGCCCCGGATTTGGATTCGGGTTCCAGGGAATCCAGCCGGACTCCCTGGGGGCGCGGCTGTCCGCGGAACAGCGGAAGAAACGCGGCGTTCTGGAGCAGCAGCAACCGGCGCAACTCGTCGTCCTGCACCCGTTCCCAGGCATACCGCACCGCGTTGGTGAAGGTGGTGGCGTGCAGGGAGGCAATCCCCGGGGACCGCATCAGCAACTCCCCGGTGGCTGCATGGAGTCCGTCCCAGACCGAGGTGGGCGTCACGCCCCGGTTCAGCAGCGCCACCGTCAGACGACTGGTATCGAGCGCGGATCCCTCCCGGCACGACTCGAGAACCTCCCGGGTTGCCGCATCTTCCGAACGCCCCTCGGTCCAGTCCGGCCGGATCTCCCGCGCGGCCGTCACATTGCGGCGGAACGGCCGGTCGGCGGGCAGATCACTTCGTGAGGGGTTGGAATCCCCGACCCGGTCAAGCAGGGCATAGACCAGCGAGCGCAGGATCGGTTCCGCATGCTGCCAGCCGATCACTTCCAGGAGGCGGAAGCTGTTGGCGATGTAGATTTGCTTGTGCCCCAGTTCGCGGAAGTCGCGGACGCCGTAGCGGCAGAGCAGTTCGAAGATCTCATGCGCGCCGGCGACCCGCAGCAGTCCGACAATGGCGGCATCCGCCGCCGCCTCGTCCCATGCGTCCAGCGCCGCAACCAGCGACTGCCGCGCGCGATGGCCCGGAGGCACCCGGGAAGCCTCCACGGCCGACAGCGCCCAGTCACCCTGTTGGACGTCTGCCGCCTGCGAACTTTTGAACTGGTCCAGGGACCAGAAGATCGGCAGCCAGCGATCGGCGTCCGCAGACGCCAGGCTGGCCAGGTGCGCGGAGTTCACCACCAGCACGGCGTGGAACTTGAAGCCCACCGGCCGCGGCTGGATGTTGCGGACGCCGGCCAGCATCAGGGCCGTGAGCAGTTCCCGATACGTCAGCCCGCGGCGCAGCCGGGCGCCCACCTCCTCCAGCAGGCGTTCCCGCGGCGTCTCCTCGATCAGCCGGACCAGTGGCTCGATATCCGGACCGAAGCGGACCGCCGTGGCCGGCAGTGCGGTGTCCGCAGCGCTCAGGCGGGGCAGACCGTTTAGGAATCCGAGATCCCCCAGCCCGGTCGCCAGGCCAAATTGGACGCCCCGGCTGAGGAATTCACGGCGGGTCTTCATGGGGATGCGGAATCGTATCACGGCGTGGCGTCCGGGGAAACCCGCCGTTCAGCCAGGTCCCCCGCCTTCCGGTGTCTCAAAAGAATGGCACCACAGAGGCTCAGAGGCGCAGAGGAGATTCGGTGGGAGGCCTCGGAAACCTGATTCGCTGCTTGGTGATCGTCGGCACGATGGGACCGCTGCAACTTTCTCTGCGTCTCTGAGCCTCTGCGGTGCGATCCCTCTGCGGTTTAGGCGACGGCTCAGGCGAGCCGCTCGTGAATGCGTTCAGGCTGCCGCCGGATCACCCGCCAGTATTCCTCGCGGACATCGTCATCAATCGCGATGGGGCTGCCACTGCCATAGAGCGCATCGCCGCCCCGGCGCTTCGGACCGGAGATCCAATAGTCCTCGCCTGTCTCCACCGCGTAGTAGTTGGACTTGAAGCCCGCGCCCCGGAGGCTGCGAAAGGTCAGGCCGGAGTAGTAGAGCGTGCGTCCGGTCTTGGAGTGGGTGACCCGGCCGATGCGCGCCGACCCGGCCAGGTCGCCGGCCTTGCACTCGATGTACATGATCCGGCCCGCCTGTGCCTGTGCTTTACGGGTCGGCTGGCTCCCGGTGATCCCGCTGCGGGAGCCGTCAGCCGTCGCCGACGCCAAGGTCTCGGCCTTTCTGGTGGGGCCTTTGGGCATGGCTTCAAACTCCGTTCGAACAGGCTCCTTCGGAAAACGATCGTGAGCAGAGTGTGGGCGCCACGACTCATCGATCAAAGAAAATGAACCACGCGTCTGCCAGCCGGACGAATGCGGTAAACGGCCCTGGCTCTGTTACCTTTGCGCCCTCCGTGTCCTTGGTGTGAGTCCTCTCCGGGTGGCCCCCCATGCCGCCGACGTGCGCTGGGTGCACCGTTCTGCGGCAGCCGGTCTGAAAAGCTCTGGGCGAATGCCGGGGGGTGGGTAGAGTCGGGGCGAAACTCCCTCGCTCCCATGAATGCATTCTTCCGCTTCCCGGCCGTGTTGGGCGCCTGGCTGCTGGCCAACGTCCTTATGCAGGTCCGTCTCGACGCCCAGACGGTGGCGACGGTGGATCCCCAGCCGTTCACCGCCCAAGTGCGCCGAGTGATGGAGGCGACCGAGGCGCTGGGGGCGCCACTCCCGGCGGGCGACCG
>JAFLEG010000669.1 GCA_017302195.1 Verrucomicrobiota bacterium | reverse complement strand
GGGGGCGACACTGGGCCTTCGAGCCGCCCCGGCGTCCGGTGCCACCGGTGGCGTCTGGGGCGGCGAATCCGCTGGACGCCTTCGTGCGCGACCGCCTGGCCGCCGAGCGCCTTGCGCCATCCGCGGAAGCGCCGCGCGCCACCCTGATTCGCCGGGTCAGCCTGGATCTGACCGGGCTGCCGCCGTCACCCGAGGCGGTGGCCGCGTTTGAGCGGGACGCCGCTCCCGACGCCTATGAGCGTCTGGTGGACCGATTGCTGGCCTCGCCGCGATTTGGCGAGCGCATGGCCTGGGACTGGATGGAGGCCGGGCGCTATGCGGACTCCAACGGCTATCAGGGCGACAGCGAACGCACCATGTGGCCCTGGCGTGACTGGGTGGTCTCGGCGTTCAACCGCAACCTGCCCTTCGATCAGTTCACGATCTGGCAGGTGGCCGGCGATCTGGTCGCCGGGGCGCCCCCCGAGGCACGGCTGGCCACCGGATTCCTCCGCAACCACATGATCAATGGCGAGGGAGGGCGCATCCCCGAGGAGAACCGCATCGAATATCTCTTCGACCAGACCGAGACCGTGGCCACGGTATGGCTGGCGGCCACCTACAACTGCACGCGCTGCCACGACCACAAGTTCGATCCGCATACCCAGCGGGACTACTTCGCCCTGATGGCGTTCTTCAACCGCACGGCCGTGGATGGCAGCGGGGGCAATCCGCAGACCCCGCCCGTCCTTGAGGTGCCCGACGAGTCCCAGGCCCGACGGCGGACCGAGCTGGACCTGGCATGGAATGCGGCCGTGGAGGCAACCGCGGCACTGGAGGCGTTGCGGACAGCGGACCCGCAGTCCGGAATGGAGGCCCTGTCGGCGGAGTCCCGGGAGATCGTCAAGGTGGCGGCCCGGGACCGGGATGCCGGCAAGCTGGAGGCGCTGGCGAATCAGGTGCGCCCGCGGGATCCGGAGCATGCGGCGGCGCTCGACCGGCTCCGGGGCATCCGGGTGGAACGCGAAGCCGTCCAGCGGGCCATTCCGAAGGTGATGGTCATGGAGGATGTCTCCACGCCACGGGCCACACACCTGCTGAACCGGGGCAGCTACCTGGAACCGCGGAGCGAGGTGACCCTGGCCCTGCCGGCGTCGCTGGCCGCTCCGGACGCCCTGTCAGTGTCGAACCGGCTCGGGCTCGCGCAGTGGTTGGTGGCGCCGGAGAACCCGCTCACCGCCCGGGTGATGGTGAACCGCTGGTGGCAGTCCCTGCTGGGTGTCGGACTGGTCAAGACGTCGGAGGATTTCGGGGTGCAAAGCGAGCGGCCGTCGCATCCGGAACTGCTCGACTGGCTGGCCTGCGAGTTCATGGACTCCGGATGGGATGTGAAGCACCTGATCCGGCAGATCGTCACCAGCGCCGCGTACCGGCAGTCTTCCGCCACGACGCCCGGGCTGACGGAGCGGGATCCGGAGAACCGTCTGCTGTCCCGCGGCCCCCGCTTCCGGATGCCTTCCTGGATGATGCGCGACGCGGCCCTTGCGGTGTCCGGCCTGCTGGTGGAGGCCGCGGGCGGGCCTCCGGTAAAACCGTATCAGCCGTCCGGCATCTGGGAGGAGGCAACCTTTGGCAACAAGCGTTACGAACAGGACCACGGGGCGGCCCTATACCGCCGCAGCCTCTACGTGTTCTGGCGGCGGATTGTGGGTCCTTCGATGTTCTTCGATGTCGGCAGCCGGCAGACCTGCACCGTGCGGACGCCGCGCACCAATGTGCCGCTCCATGCGCTGTTGACGCTCAACGATGCCGCCTGGCTGGAGGCGGCACGGGTGCTGGCGCAGGGGGTGATCTCTGACGCCGGGAATTCGGATGCGGACCGGATCGCCCTGCTGCATCGCCGGGTGCTGGGGCGGGCGCCTACCGGGGAGGAGCAGGAAGTGTTGCTTCGTGGGCTGCAACGGCACCGGGTGACCTTCAAAGCGGACCCGGGCGCGGCTACCCAGTTGCTCTCCGTCGGGGAGTCACCGCGGGATCCGGAACTGGATCCCGCGGAGCACGCAGCCTGGATGCTGGTGTGCAGCACCGTGCTCAATCTCGATGAAGCCCTGACCAAGGAATGAGCCGCCCGCGGACCACGCGCCGCGACGATGCGATAGGTTTTCATGGGGAGCGCACGCGCCTCGCGTGCTGGCCGAGGCGCCCTCGCCTCGGCCGGTGCGCGTGGAGAGTCACCCAACAGTCGCGCTTACACCCATGTCCAGCAGCGACACGGGCTTGTCGCGATGCGATGAGCCTTCAACCGCTCCCGGGCCGCATGTGTGGAGGTATGCGCCGCCAATGCGATTGGAAGGTTTCGAATGGGGACCTTGCTGTCGACAGATTCGGCGCAGCGGATGCCGATCATCATCGGCGGCTCCGGGCCGGCGGAGGCGTCTGGATGGTGAAGAGGACCGGGGATGAGAAGGAATGGCGTCCGCGGTCCAGGACGGCGGCGCGCAGGGTATGCACTCCGGGAGGGATGCCCTGAACGGAGAAGCGCCAGCGTCCGTCGGCGCCGGCGCGGGTGGGTGCACCGAGCGCCTGATTGAACCAGAAGAGGTGGACCTCCGCTCCGGCGGGCGCGATGCCTTCAATGAGGCTCAACTGCCCGGGCAGCAGCATGGCACCCGCGGTGGGGCTGAGGATCACCGGAGCCGTGACCGCACGCGGGGACGGGATGACCGGGGACGCCCGGCGGGCTTCGGCAGGGACCGACGGGGCGGTGATGAGCAGCAACAGCACCAGTCCGAGCAGGGCGGGCAGCGCCAGATGCACCCGGTCGAAACCGGGGATCCAGTAGCGCGGACGTCCCTGGTGCAGCAGCGTCATCGGAGCATCACTTCGACCGGGCTGCACGCAGGACGGCCAGTTCGGCGGCGAGTTCGTTGCGCTCACGCGTCATGGTCTCCAGGTCGGCGGCCAGGGCTTCATCGGCCCTGGTGGGTGAATCCGCGGATGCCGGCTCCGAGGCCTCCAGTTCCTCCAATCGCCGGACGGCTTCCTGATGCGCCCGCGTGACGGCCAGCAGTTCCGCCTCCAGTTCCTCCGCCTTGTTTCGCAGCGAGGCGCCCGCCCGGCGTTCGCCAGCCAGCGCCTCCCGCAGGTCG
>JAFLEG010000067.1 GCA_017302195.1 Verrucomicrobiota bacterium | reverse complement strand
CCTCGGTCAGTCCGGGACGCGTCCGCCACAGGCGCCACAGGGTCCAGACGGCGCCGGACGCCGCCAGGGCCGCCAGGGCCGGACGCGTCCACCACGGCACGCCCCCGGCGACCCGCTTGAGCGCCAGGAGCGCCAGCGCCAGGAGCAGCACCGCTCCCCAGCACGCAGCCAGGCCGATCGCCACACGTCGCCATTGCAGGCGCCGGAGGATCGGGCGCAGCCGGGCATTGAGGAGCGGATCCATCATGGTCGGTCTCCGGTGAAGATCATCAGGGCAAAAGGCGGTTTCGGAAAGTTCTCAGGCGGGCGAGGCCACCGAACGCCGGGTCAACCATCCGGACAGGGCGGACTCGACCAGGAGCACGCCCAGGGTGGCCACCAGGAACCAGCGCCAGAGTTTCTGGCGCCCCTCGGCCATCGCGCTGTCCATCCGGGGGTCCGCGGGAGATCCCGGGTCTGCGGACCGGTTCACCGCACTCAACGTCGTCGCGGCACCCGGAACGCCCCACCGCTCCAGTTCATCCGCCGCCAGCGGCGCCGTCCGTCCTTCCGAGGCGTCCAGATTCACCGCCAACCGTCGGGTGACGGCGCCCGACTGCAGCACATACAGTCCCGGCGTCGCCGTTGCGGCAAACCGCTCCGGACGCTCCGCCAGGGCGAGTTCGCCGCCACCGGGACTGCTCAACTTCACCGCACCGGCCAGACCCGAGCCCCAGGCTTCCGCCGGGATCTCGTCGCCCACGGTGAAACCAGTCGCGATGGCCGGAATGCCCCCGGCCAGTTCCAGCAGCGAAAAGATCCAGGGCACGAACTTGGTCGAGAGCGCCCACTGGCTGTCGTCCGGATTCCACCCCGAAGCCAGGACCACCACCCGCCCCTTCCCCATGGGGACTTCCACCACCGCGGGATCTCCGCGATCAAACCGGGCCAGCACCCGGGCTCCGGAAAGCGCCGCGGGATCCCAGCGCCGGTACTTCCAGAAATGCAGCCGGGTGAAGTCGTTGAAGCGGGCATCGGCGAACGCGGCGAACAGCGGATGCCGCAGGTCCACCTCGGCCAGCATGGCATAACTGGCCGGCGCGCCCTCGGAAACCGCCAGCGACTCCAGTCCGAACACCGGCGCCAGCGAGGCCAGGGCGGCCGCCGACTTGGGCGCGGCCAGCAGGGTGCTGCCCGATTCCACCGCCGATCGCAGCGCGCGGGCGGCCGAGGCGCCCACCGGTTCGGTGGCCACGATCAGTGGCGTTCCGGTCCAGGACCCGGGCGGGGGATCCGCCAGCGGCGGACGGGGCGTCACGGTCAGGGAGAGGCGGGGAGTGGACGGCAGGGCGCGCTGAAGAAAGTACAGGGGCTGGCGCGAATCGGCGGCGGTCTCCGAACCCAGATACGGCACCTCGACGCGCACCACTTCGGGCGGTGCCAGAGACACCGTGTTGTCAAACGGCTCGGCATCCCCGCGGAGCACCAGGCGGTCCGGCGCCGCATTCGTGCCCGGAAAGGGCACCGCGACCATGCGGTTCTGTCCGGGCGGCACATACACCTCGATCGGCGTCCCCAAAAACCCCGCACCACCCTCCTGCTCCCACCCAACCTGGAAGCGCTCCCCGGTGGAGTCGGTGGCATTCGACACCCGCACGCGCAGGGAATCCCCACCCACGGCGGCCATTCCCGGGCTGTCGCCGACCACCTGCAGGGAGGCATTGCCCGGCCGGGTCGCCTTTACCGGAGAGAGGACCACCTCGATGCCCTTGGGCCATTCATAGGCCTGCAGCGTTTCCAGACGGCTGCCCTCCTGCAGGTCGCTCACCACCACGATGCGTCCGCGCTCGGACGTCTGGCCGGCATCGAGTTCCACCAGGACCTCGGCGGCGCGGATCAACGCGGCGCCCAACTGGGTGGAGGACCATCCTGGCGACACATCCCCCAGCGCCTGCTCGATCAGCGCGGACCGGGCACCGGGCGCCGCGGAAGCCCAGGCCTCGAAGGTCACCCGAGGCACGACCTCCCGGTCATAGGTGAAGAGGGCCACCGGATCCTCCGGACGAGCCTCACGGGCCAGCGCTTCCGCCCGCTGGCGGGCCGCGGACCACACGCCCTCCCGGCGCATGCTGGCGCTGGTGTCCAGCAGCAGGACCGTCGGGATCCCGGCCCGGTCCGCCGGCGTCGGCGGCGCCGGCTGCTTGAGGAAGGGACGGGCGAAGCCAAAGGCCAGCAGACCCAGCGCCAGACAGCGCAGCAGCAGCAGCAGCAGATCCTCCAGGCGGCTCTTGCGCGTCAGCCGCGGTGGGGTCGGCTGAAGAAACATCAGCGAACTGAACCGCGTCCGCTCCCGCGTGGTGCGCCGGATCAGGTGAAACACCACCGGCAACGCGATCGCCACGCCGCCCAGCAGGAAGAACGGGGCCAGGAAGCTCACGCGGATCCTCCCGGGGTGGCGGCGCCGCGGTGGCGGAGCGGACGCCGCTGCGCGCGCTCCTGGAGGAAGGCAAACAGCATCCGCTCGAGTGGCTCGTCGGTGCGCACCGGATGCATAACCACGCCCAGCCGCTGACACAGGTCGCGCAGTCCGGACCCATGGGCCTCCATCCGGCGGCGGTACTCGCCCCGGGCGGCCGTGGGATCAATGAACAGCACCCGTTCGTTCTCCACGTCCTCGAAGAGGGCCGGCTGGTCGAATCCGAACTCGGCCTCCGCCGGATCCTGCACCGGGAAAAGCATCACCTCGTGTCCCGACGCGATGAGCATTCCCAAGGCGCCCTCCAGGCGGTCCAGCGGCGCGAGGAAGTCCGATACCACCACCAGCAGTCCGCGCTTGCGCACGATCTCCACCAATCGCCGGAGCGGCGCCTGAAGGTCGGTGGCCCGGCCGCCGGCCGGCTTCTCCAGCGCCAGCATCAGGTGCCGCAACTGGCCCGGACGGTGCCGCGCCGGCAGGTACTCCCGGACCCGGTCGTCGAACGACAGCAGTCCGATGGCATCGCCCTGCAGATGGAGGAAGTAGGCCAGGGTGGCCGCCAAAGTGGCGGCATAGGCGGCCTTGGTATGGCCCACGGTGCCGAAGTCCATGGAGCGGCTTTGATCCACCACCAGGTGGCAGCGCAGATTGGTCTCGTCCTCAAACTTCTTGAGGAAGTACCGGTCGCTGCGCGCCACCACCCGCCAGTCCAGGTGCCGCAGGTCGTCGCCCGGGGTGTACTGGCGATACTCCGTGAACTCGACGGAAAAGCCGTGATACGGGCTGCGGTGGAGTCCGCTGCGAAATCCCTCCACCACCGCGCGTGCCCGCAGCTCCAGGTTGCGGATGGTCATCAGCGCCTGGGCGCTGACAAAGGAGGTGCCGGGCGCGGAAGTCATTGGGAAAGGATGAGGGATGAAGGATGAGGGATGAAGGGAACCCCGTAGGAGACGAGGTCACGAGACTCTGACGTCCTTCCCCGCCCTGGTCGGCTCTCGCCCAACGCGCCGGAATCTTCATGGCCTAGCCCGGATGTTTCACACGCTTTCGTCGCGAGGCGCAGCGAAAGCCCGTCTGGCAAGGCGGCCGAAGCGATTCCGAGCCGGGCTGTATGGGGACATACTGTCCGGTGAGGAACGCGAGGCCAACGCCGCCAGTCGGGCTTGCAGCCAGCCGCAGCAGAAAGCGTGTGAAATATCCGGGCTAAGGAAAGATGGAGCCTCCTCACGTCGTCTCCTACCCTCGGAAGAGTGAGCCGGGCGCGTGTAAATACACCACCTCGTCCTTCGCGGTCACGCGTACGGCTCGGCGGAAGCCTCGCCCCACCCAAGACTGACCGGACTTCATCCCTCATCCTTCCTCCTTCATCCCTGATCAAACCGGGCTCTTCACGGTTTCCAGCAGGCGACGGATGACCTCCTCCACCCGCGCCCCCTCGGCCTCGGCGCGATAGTTCAGCAGGATGCGATGGCGCAGTGCCGGCAGCGCCAGCAGGCGGATGTCCTCGGCGGTGACGTGCGCCCGGCCCAGCAACAGGGCGCGGGCCTTGGCCCCGAGAATGAGGAACTGGCCGGCCCGCGTGCCCGCACCCCAGGTCACCCAGTCATTGATGAAGGCCGGGGAGCTGGGCTGGCGCGGACGCGATGCGGCGGCGAGTTCCACGGCATAGCGCACCAGTTCGGAGGCCACCGGCACCTGCCGGACCAGTTGATGAAACTGGAGCACGTCCGCCCCGCTGAACAGCGGCTGGATGGCCGCGGACCGGGCCGAGGTGGTCTCGGTCACCACCCGCACCTCGTCCTCGACCGGCAGGTACTCCATCACCACGTTGAACATGAAGCGGTCCAACTGCGCCTCGGGCAGCGGGTAGGTCCCCTCCATCTCCACCGGATTCTGCGTCGCCAGCACGAAGAACGGCTCGGGCAGCGAGTGGCGGACGCCCGCCGCGGTCACCTGATGCTCCTGCATCGCCTCCAGGAGGGCGGCCTGGGTCTTGGGCGGGGTGCGGTTGATCTCGTCCGCCAGGATCATGTGCGCGAACACCGGTCCCGGCACGAAGGAGAGCCGCCGTTCACCGCCGGTGTCCTGGAGGATCTCGGTGCCGGTGATGTCGGCCGGCATCAGGTCCGGCGTGAACTGGATCCGCCGGAAGTCCAGGTGGAAGATTTGCGCAATGGATTTCACCAGGAGGGTCTTGGCCAGGCCGGGCGCCCCGGTGATCAGGCAGTGACCGCCGGCGAACAGCGCCACCAGGATCTGCTCGATCACCTCGCGCTGGCCGATGATGACCTTGCCCAGTTCGGATTCGATCCGGGCGCGGCCCGCGATGAGGCGGTCCACGGCGGCGGCATCGGACATCGGCGGGACGGCAGAGGCCGCGGGCGGGGACGGTTGAGGCGCAGGCGCCTCCGGAGAGGTGAAACTCATGGGAAATCGGGATGCGGATTTCAGTGGGTCATGACGTAGAACACGATGTTGATCCCCAGGGGATAGGCGATCTTCTCGGAAAAATTGTGGAAGTAATAGTCGTCCTCGCCCTCGCGCTCCCAGCCGTCCCCGTTGTCGGTGTTGTGGGTGGCCAGGACCATCAGGCGTCCCTTGTCGTCGGAGATGCCCCGATGATGGACTTCCTGGGCGTCCGAACGTTCCCAGGTCTGGCCCGTGTACTGGCTCCGAACGCCCAGCCCCACGTTGGGCACCTGCCCCTTCTCGCGGATGTCGAAGACGCAGTGGTACAAGGGATGATCCAGCGGCAGTTCTGCAAACGAACGATCGGGAAACACCTGCTTCATCTTGGCCTCGCAGTTGGCCCATTCGTCCTCGCCCCAGAAGTCATCCAGCATCAGGAAGCCGCCATTGAGCAGGTAGGCCCGCAGCGCCTCGGCCTCGGCATCGCTGAAATACAGGCCGCCCGGCTCGACGATGTAGATGAACGGGTGCCGGGACAGATCGGGATCGTTCAGACGCAGGATCCGGCCATCGGGATCCACCTTCATCGAGGTCATCTGCTGCAGCCGGTAGGACAGGTTGAGGTCGCTGTCGGGAACATCGGTGTCCCAGCCGCCGCGCCCACCCCAACCGCCGGGCTCATAGAGAATGCGGCTGAAGGTGAAGACGTCGTGCTCGAATCCCGGCGCGTTGGTCCAGACCGGGGTCCCGGTGCTGTGCGAGGGAATTTCCCGCGCGGTGCGCTCGTGTCCGCTGGCGCCGGTCTCCCAGCCGCGCCCCATCCGGCCGCCACGTCCCGACCGCCGCTGCGCCAGGGCCCAGAAGGTGCCGAGCATCAAGGTGGCCAGCACCAGAATCCCGCAACGGCGACCGAAGCCGCCCCCGGATCCGACGGCCCGCGGCGGGCCGGAGAAGGAGGGAGTCGGGCCGAATTGCATCGGGTCAGTGGGTGAGCGTGTAGAACACGATGTTCACGCCGAGAGGATAGGCGATCTTCTCGGAGAAGGTGTGGAAATAGTAGTCATCCTCGCCCTCCCGCTCCCAGCCGTCGGCGGTGTCGGTGTTGTGCAAGGCCAGCACCATCAGCCGCCCCTTGTCGTCGGCAATGCCCCGGTGATGCACCGTGCGCACCTCGCCGTCGTGATTCTCCCAGGTCACCCCGTCCGTCCGGCTGCGTGCTCCCTGGTTCACATTGGCCACCTGCTTCTTTTCACGGATCTCAAACACGCCGTGATAGACGGGATGATCCAGCGGAAGTTCGAAAAAGCTTCGATCAGGAAATACCTGCTTGAGCATGGCCTCGCAGTTGGCCCACTGGCTGTCGCCCCAGAAGTCATCCATGAGCAGAAAGGCGCCGTTGAGCAGATGCTTTCGCAGCGCCTCCGCCTCGGGGTCGGTGAGGTGCAGCGCGCCCGGCGCCGAGACGAAGAGAAACGGATACTGGACCAGTTCCGGATCGGTCAGCCGGATCAGACGTCCGTCGGGGTCCAGCAGCATGGAGGTCATCTGCTGAAGACGGAACGAAAGGTTGAGATCGGCATCCGGCAGGTCCGTGGTCCATCCCCCGCCCCCGCGGCGGCGTCCGCCACCGGGCTCCTTGTCGTAGCGCACCCGGGCGAAGGTGAAGACATCCGCCTCGAAGGTCACCGCATTGGTCCACACCGGGGTGCCTTCGTTGCGCGTGCCCACCTCGCGCGCGGTGCGGGTTCCCTCGGGCACATCAATCTCGCCGCCGCCAAGGAAGCCGCGCTGGGCGAGGGCCATCCCCGCGGCCATCGCGGACACCACCAGCCACTGAAGGGCCCGGATCATTCGAAGGAGGCCTTTCCCCGCGCCGCGCCACCGCCTCGCTTGGCTTCGGCATCCAGCACCAGCAGCAACCGCAGCGCCTCGCGATGCCTCGGGGATTCCTCCAGGGCCAGGATCACTTCCCGGCGAGCGCCGGGATCGCCCGCGGCATGCAGCGCGCGGGCCAGCCGGAAATGAACCTCCGCCGGGTCGGGCGGATCGAGCAGCAGCAGGGTGCGCAACGGCGTCACGGCGTTGGTCACCGCCCCGCCCGACTCGGCGGCAAGGGCCAGTGCCCGATATGGCGCCGGCGACAGGGGATTGACCGCCAGAAAGCGTTCGGCGGCGGCGGTCACCTGCGGCCAGTCGGCCGCGCCGGTGGCGAGCGCCATCAACCGCAGGCATTCCTCGGGAGCGGCGGCATCCTGCAGGGTCACCTCCGCCAGCAGGGTCCGTTCGGCATTGGTGTCTCCCAGCGCCCGCTCCACCTGGGCCAGCATCCGCCCGGCGCTGCCGGGTCCGGTCTGGTCCGGATA
Organism: Verrucomicrobiota bacterium; assembly: GCA_017302195.1. Lineage (GTDB taxonomy): Bacteria > Verrucomicrobiota > Verrucomicrobiia > Limisphaerales > UBA9464 > UBA9464. The sequence continues at coordinate 4,088 of JAFLEG010000067.1, read as the reverse complement.
CCGCGTCCGCAGCAACTGCAGCGGCGCCCGGGCATCCTCCCAGGCGTGGGCCTCCACCAGGGACGAGGCCACCTCCGACAACGCCCAGAAATTGGTGGGGTTGTCTTTGAGCCATTGCGAAGACGCGGCCTCCGATCCAGGGCCGTCGGGGAGGGCGTCGTCTCCCGGCGGCTTGTTCCAGGTCAGCCCCGGCGCCACGGCCAGGGCGCGTTCCTTCGCGAAGGTGGCGAAGTCCGCCTCCAGCGATGCCATGGGACCCACACGCTTCTCCAGCACCGTGTTGATCTCCCCGCCCTCCCGCAGATCCAGGAGAATTTGCCGGATCACCCCGGGTCCCTGACGGCCGACCAGAAAATCCACCAGCAGCCCGGCCTCAAAATAGGCGAACTGCAGATGCATCGGGGTTTTGGGCATCAGGAAGGCCGCACTGAGCCGGCTCACCGGCGTGAGCTCGCCGTCCAGGATCATCTCGCGGTACCGCGGCTTGAGGGACTGTCCCCAGCCCGGATTCGCCTGCATCTCCTCATGCACCGAAATGCCCTCGCTGAACCATCGGGGCATGCGGTTGCGGGTCATCTGGAGGGTCACCACATGACAGAACTCGTGCCACAGTACCGCCTCCCAGTTCACCGGATCCGAGCGGCTGGTTGCCGGGCTGTTGGCAGTGATCACGCGTCCGAAGCACACCCCGAGGTACCCCGGATTCTCCGGCATGCCGAAAGTGCGCACCCCGAAATCCTTCTGCTGATGGAAAATCTCCACGAGCGTGGGTTCCTGCAGCTCCGCCCCATACTTGGGCACCAGCACCGACCGGGCGCGGTTCAGCAACTCCAGCACACGATCCCCATACACGGCCGCCTCGGTGGCGTGCATGCGCACCACGAAATGGGCGTTGGTCAGCGTGACGAATTTCGTGAGCACCTCGTGCAGGGTCACCAGGTTGTACGCCGCCACGTCGTAGGCGTCGCGGCGGTGCACCTCCTCGGCCAGTTGCCATCCCTGGGCCTCCTCGCCCAGGCGCAACAGGTCGCTGGCCAACTGGGCGGAGGCCGGCAGGTAGTTCGGATCCATGGCCAGGGCCTGACGCTGCCGCTCCGCACCCTCGGCGAAGCGGTACTTCTGAGACAGCTTGCGTCCGATCAGGTGGTCCACGCGCGGATTGTTGGTCCAGTGGCGCAGTCCGGTGGCCCGGGCCGCCGCCTCGGCCGCGGCATCGAAGCGCAGGTGGGCCAGCACCGCCGTGAGGGCCGCCGCGTCGGGATGCACCGGGATCACCGAACGTACCTTTTCCAGCAGATTGGAGGCTCCCGCATAATCCTCGGAGTCCACCCGATGCTCGGCCATGAGCAGCAGGCTGGGGGGATGCCGCGGATTGCGCTTCAGCGCCGCCTCAAGCGAGAGGATCATCTGCTCGCGGTCGCCTTCGGCAAAGGCCCGGGCGCGGCCGGACAGGAGGTCCGGATCGTTTGGCAGTTTCTCCAACCCCTCGTCAAACACCTTGCCGGCCAACGCGAAATCGCTTTTCGACAGGGCGAGTTCGCCGCGGGCCAGGTACACGTCGCGCAGGGTCGGATCCGCCTTGGTCGCCGGCGCATAGATCCTTTCCAGCACCTGCTTGGGATCAATGCCGAGTGCCAGAGCCGAGCGGCCGAAAATCACCAGGCTGGCCGGATCCCGGTAGGAATAGACCCGCGAACTGACCAGTTGCTGGATCTCCTCCAGCATCTCCGCGGCCTTGGCGGCATTGCCGTGCGCCAGGAAGGCCTCCCGGGCGGCCCAGCGCAACCGGAGGCTCCGGGAATCGGCCGCCAGCATGTTGGTCGCCCATCGGTGCGCGTCGGGAACGCGTCCGGTGTCGAGCAGCGCCCGAAGCAGGAGCAGACGCCATTCCTCCGACCGTTCGCCGGCCGCCACCGCCGTGGTGCAGGCCACGACCACCTCGGGATACCGGCCGTCCAACTGCCAGCCCTGCACTTCCTCCAGATCCGCCGCCTTCGCCGCCGGGCCTCCGAAGACGCACCCCATCAGCACCCCAACAATCACCGCCGCCCGGCTCCTTCGAACGAAGCCGCTGAGGCGTCCGGGGCGGACGTCGCCGAGGGGACTCAAGATCACAGGACGACAATGGGCCGCAGGCCCGCCAAATCTCAAGCGGCGAGCCGTGTTTCGATGTGGAATTGGGGACGCGGAAGCCGCCGGCTCCAACGGCACCCCCGCGTCCCCGTCCAACTCCGTAAGGGTGGACCAACACAGCGGGCCTGACACGGACCAAACCCGCCGGCATGAGGACCCGGGATGCCCACCCGGCGGTTACACGAAATGCGCGATGAAGATTCTCACGGCGATGTCACCCGGAACCAGAGGGGCGAGCCGGGCTCGTCCAGGTCCACAAAAGCGTGGTCTAAGTCATCTACGAGGGGCGCCCAGGTCCGACCGGAATCCACCGACCGCCAGACCGTGTAGCTGGACTCGGTAAGCGCGCTCCATTCCAGCCGCAGCCTTCCGCCGTCCCGACGGGCCTGGAGACGGAGGGTCTTGGGTTGAAGAGTCTCGCTCCAGACGACCCCGTGGACATCCAGTCCGGCGGTGGTGGTGGCGCCGTCGGAAGTCGCCGGATGCACCGACCATTCACCCGCGGGCAATGGCCATCGGGCCACGGAGGCAGCGGACGCCAGGTCCCGGCTGGCATAGACCACACGCTCGATGAGGTGGCCGGCACCGTTCCGAAGTTCGATGCGATCGCTGGTATTGTTGAGTCCCAGCCCGTCGCTGCCCGCCGGTGCCCCGCCCTGCAGGATGGCCGGAAGGGCCGGACATGGGAGCCGGGGCGGATGGCTGTCCGCCGGCCCGCCATACAGCACCAAGGCCTCTCCCGCGGGCACCATGGCCGCGGGACAGTCGGGGTCCACCCAGGCGCGGGCCCGGGTGGCATCGCTCACGGTCCAGCCCGCGAGGGACACCGGCGCCAACCCCACGTTCACCAGCTCGACAAATTCATCCCAGGCGGTGAGCCGGCCAGCCAATGCCTCCTCCAATTCCGGCGGCCAGTCCAGGCGATGCAGGGGATTGAACGACGGGCCCCCCGTCGCAGCCGTCGGATTGGCCAGGAACTCCGTCATGAAGATCTGCCGCTCCTCCACCGTGGGCACCGAAACCGTCCAGGAGAGCCGCCGCTCCGCTTCGACGCCCACGGCAGACAGCATGAGGCGATGAACGCCACCCGCGTGGACCTCCGATGCGGTGAACACCACCTCGACCCCGCGGTGGTGAATTCCCTCGGGGGTGACCGATCCCTCCGACCAGATCACCTGCGTGCCTTCCGGCCCCGACACGGCGGCTCCCGGAGCAATCGGCCCCTGATCATCCGAGAAGTCCGCAAGAATGCGGAAAGACTCCCCGGGCCGCAGGACCTGATCAGGGAAGGTGTTGGTGAGCGCGTCTCCCCGACGGGTGAGGTTTTCCAGGAACCCCTGCCACTCGGCCGACGGGGAACGACCGTCGAGCACCAGGTCGGCGTAGCGGGTCGGCAGAATCTGGTACCCCTGGGTGTGGGGCTTCGACGAGTCGTTCTGGGTCCAGACGCCTGTCACCGAAAACGCCCCCTCCGGTTTGGGCTGTCCCGCCAGATCCACGCGGGACGCTGAGGAACTGCCATCGACCCTCAGGGTCAGGGAATCCCCTGTGAGTACCGACCGCAGGGTCAGGCTCGTGCCGCGGTCTGGGAACAGCGGGGTGCTGATATCCAGGGTGACCCCCGGCACCCGCACCAACCGGCCCTCCAGGGATTCCATCCGAATCGGATCTCCGAGCCAGTCCCAGTCCAGGACCACGGGCTCCGGCAGGGGCACCTCGGACTCCAGGAGGCGTACGGCATGCGCCACCTCACCCGCGGACGGGGTGATCTGGAGCAGTCCATTCGCCTGGCGCACCGGTCCGATCACCTCCACACGGGATCCGACCGCAGGCAGTGCGCCGGCGTCGGCACCCCGCCAGAGGACTGCAAGACCGCCCGAGTCATCCTGCAGGAAGAACTCGGCAATGCGGGCGCGCGGCTGAATGACCTCGGGCTGGGCATCGATGCTGAAACG
>JAFLEG010000668.1 GCA_017302195.1 Verrucomicrobiota bacterium | reverse complement strand
ACCCCGCCCGGCCCTTTGTCGTCATCCTGGGAGGCGCCAAGGTGTCCGACAAAATCAAGGTGATTGACCGCCTGCTCGAGAAGGCCAACACGGTGCTGATCGGCGGCGCGATGGCCTACACCTTCAAGCTTGCCCACGGGCTGAAGACCGGGAAGTCGCTGATCGAGCCGGAGCACATCCAGACCGCGCTCGACGCCGAGGCCAAGGCCCGCGACCTGAAGGTCCAGTTCCTGGTGCCCACCGACAACGTCGTGGCCGAGCTCAAGGACACCGGCAAGGTGAACAAGAAGGGCCGGCCGGTGCTGGAGCCGATCAATCCGCGGGTCAACACGCAGCCCGACATCCCCGCGGACTGCGAGGGCTTTGACATCGGTCCCGACACCGCCAAGCGCTACGCCGAAGTCATCGCCGGAGCGAAGACCATCCTGTGGAACGGACCCATGGGCATGTTCGAGGATCCGCGCTTCGCCGAGGGCACGCTCGCGGTGGCCAAGGCGGTGGCCGCGGCCACGGCATCCGGGGCCAAGTCCATCATCGGCGGCGGCGATTCGGTGAAGGCCATCAACAAGGCCAAGCTGAACAACCAGGTCACCTTCACCAGCACCGGCGGCGGCGCCAGCCTGGAGTTCCTTGAGGGGACCCCGCTGCCCGGAGTCACCTGCCTCGACGACCGCTGAACGGGGAGCGGCGGTTCAGCCGCTCACATCAGCACCAGCCGGGAGATTCCTTTCGGCAGGCCGAAGCAGACGGTGATCTCATCGCCGTTTCGGTGCCACGTGTCCGGCATCAGTCGGCGGCGGTCATTCACCTCCTGAAGGGGACGGTTCCCGTCCGGTCCCTGGATCGTCGGCACCGATGCGGGCCGTCCGCGGAACCGCAGGGTGAACTCCGGACAGGCAAACGGCGCCTGGAAGCTGATCCCGCCGTCAGACGGCATCAGGGCGGTCAGTTCGCGAGCGGCCCAATAGCGGGACAGTTCGCTCAGCTTCATCCAATGCAGGTGGTCGAAGCGCTGCTTCAGGCGACGCACCACCTCCTGAAAGACGCGGAAGCCGGTTTCCTCGCCGTTGAAGTAGATGCCGGTCCAGTGCGCCAGCATCATGGCCGGTTCACCGCGCCGGATCACCTCCACCATCCGGCCCCGCTCCCCGTCCGCCGTGATGAACTTGTCCGCGCCGCCCGGCTCCGTGTTGTCCCAGCCCCCGGTCCAGTCCCCGGTGCATCCGATGACGCTCACCACGCAGCGCGGATCCGGACCGTCGAGTCCGGACGCCAACTCCACCCGCGGCGCGACGCTTTCGTCTCCGGAGTCGTAAAGGTGCCGGAAGTAATGGGGGATCTCCGCCCGGAAGACATCGCGCACTGACTGCAGCGAGGCCTCCGACAACTGCGGCAGCGCCTTGTTTCCATAGCCCCCGGGCGTGGTGACCCCTTCGCAGGCAATGCCGGCCTCCTTGAGGATCTGCAACGCATACGCCTGATAGGCGGCGATCTCGTCCACGCTGCGCCCGGTCGTCCACTCCCAGTTCTCCATGGTGCGCGGCGAGATCTCGGGCAGCGGATGCCCGGTGCGCAGGTCAATGACCCGGGTGTGGGTGACCATCTCGGGATGGAAGTCCCAGTTCGGCGCCATCACGGTCCGCAGCAGTTCCAGGGAGTCCGACAACTCCCGGGGGGTCCAGCCGGGCAGCCCGCGGTCCAGGCGCCCGACACAGGCCGGATACGGCACCACGCTGTACTTTCCCTTCACGCCCTGATCGGCGCACCACTCCCCGAACTTCCGCACGAAGCGGTCGGGGATCTCCGCCGGCCAGTCGCGCCAGTTCCGGCGATAGGCGGCGGCCGCGTGTTCAAAGGCGGCGTCAAATTGGGGCATGGCAAACCGGTTCAGGTTCACCAGGCAGGTGGAGTCATCAATGATCAGCCCCACGGGAACCCGGTCGCGCGGGTTCAACACCGACACCCCGGCTGCCGCCGCCGGCCGCGCCCCAGGTGACTGCGCCCACGAGGCTCCGCCGGACGCCAACCCTGCGGTCGCGGTGGCCCGCGCCAGAAACTGACGCCGGGAAACATTGGAACGGTTCATGGGAAGGATTCTCCGGAACAGGCGGAATGCCTGGAATCAAGACGCCGCCGCGTGGCCGTGGAAAGGCACTTCGAGCACGGCCGCCGAATAGGTGACCGCACGTCCCGCCACCTCCACCCGTTCGCCACGAACGGTGCAGAACAGTTCCCCACCGCGACGGGACACCTGGCGTGCATGCAGTTGCTGGCGTCCGAGCCGGTCCGCCCACCAGGGCGCCAGGGTGCAATGAGCCGAGCCGGTGACGGGATCCTCGGGCACCCCGGCGCGCGGGGCGAAAAACCGCGAGACGAAATCACAGGACTCACCCGGGGCGGTGACGATGACCCCCAGGCAGTCCAGTCGGCCGAGGGCGTCGAGATCCGGACGCAACTCCCGCACCTCGCGTTCGGACTCCAGCACCGCCAGATAGTCCCGGGACCGGGCCACCACGACCGGGGTCCGGCCCAGGCCCGCGATCAGGTCCGCGGGTGGCGTGCAGGAAACACCGGGTCGCGAGGGCAGATCCAGACACAGGAGGTCGCCGCTGCGGGTCACGGAGAGCGGACCCGACCGCGTTTGAAAGGTCAGCACCGCCTCGTCACACGCGAAATGCCGGTACAGCACATGGGCCGCGGCCAGCGTGGCGTGGCCGCAGAGGTCCACCTCGACCGTCGGGGTGAACCAGCGCAGGCGCCGGACCGCCTCGCCACGCACCAGAAAGGCGGTCTCCGAGAGGCCATTCTCCAGTGCGATGGACTGCAGCAGGGTGTCGGGCAGCCACTCCGGCAGCACGCACACCCCGGCCGGATTGCCCGAAAACAGCCGGTCGGTGAAGGCATCCACCTGGAAGTAGGGCAGGCCACGGTCCGCCGTCGGTCTCGCGGTCTCGATCACGCGGATCAAGGGACCGGCAACCGCAGGCAAAGACAAGCCCACAGACCACCGTGCATTTCTCTGCGTCGCTGCGCCTCTGCGGTGAACCCCGGTCCCGCGTGCGGCAGCGTCACAACGCACGACTCCTGGCGAGGCTGGCGACCGCCGGACCGATGGACACGGCGTCCGGAA
>JAFLEG010000667.1 GCA_017302195.1 Verrucomicrobiota bacterium | reverse complement strand
CCTGCTGCACGATGATCCCCGGACGTTGGCCGAGACCACCACCCAGGCGTTCATGGGCATGAGCGTCGGCTGCGCCAAGTGCCACAATCATCCCAGCGAGAAGTGGACCAATGACGACTACTTCGCCCTGGCCAGCCTGTTTTCACGCGTGGGGGCCAAGAATGGGTCCGGCGACGGCGAACGCATCCTGGTGGCGGCGTCCACCGGGGAACTGGTCCAGCCGCGGACGGGGCGTCCGCAGAAGCCGCGTCCGCTCACCGGCGCCGCGATGGAGTTCGACGCGCCGGGGGATCGCCGGGAGGCGCTGGCCACGTGGCTGGTCTCGGAGGAGAATCCCTACTTTGCCCAGGCCGTCGTCAACCGGATCTGGGCCAATTTTCTCGGGGTGGGGCTGGTGGAGAAGGTGGATGATCTGCGGGTGAGCAATCCCGCCAGCAATGAGGCGCTGCTGGCCGAGGCGGCGGCATTCCTCCGTGCGCAGGGGTTCAATCTGAAGTCGCTCATGCGGGAAATCCTCCGGAGTGAAACCTACCAGCGGAGCAGCGAGCCGCTGGATGGCAACGCCGCGGACACGCGGTTCTATGCGCGGTACTATCCGCGCCGCCTGATGGCCGAGGTGATTCTGGACGCCTATTCGCAGGTCACCGGGGTGCCCACGGCGTTTCAGCGGGCGACGGGAAACGGGGACACGTTCCAGTTGGCGTACCCGGCCGGCCTCCGTGCCCTGCAGATCCCCGATTCCCAGGTGGCCAGCTATTTCCTGAAAAGCTTCGGCAAACCGGACCGCCTGCAGACCTGCGAATGCGAGCGCAGCGCCGAACCCAGCGTGGCCCAGGTGCTGCATATCGCCAACGGGGACACCCTCAACGCCAAGCTGGCATCGAAGGACTGCCGGGCGCTGTCGGCGTCGGACGCCGCGGCACCTGCCGAGGCGGCGGTCCAGGAGGCGTATCTGGCGGCTCTGGGCCGCGCGCCCACCGGTGAGGAGCAACGCCGCCTGGTGGCGGTGCTCACGGCGGCGTCGGGGGAATCCCGCCGGGCCGCCCTGGAGGACCTCTACTGGGCGCTGCTGAGCAGCAAGGAATTCCTGTTCAACCACTGAGGGCGCGTGTCCATGCCAAAGCAACCGATGAGCCGCGGCTGGAGCCACCGATGGGGCGCGTGGGTGCTGTTCCTCGGCATCGCGAGCGCGGTCCGGGCCGCGGACTTCTCCGAGATCGAGCCGCTGCTTCAGGAGCACTGCGTCGAGTGTCACGGCGCGCAGGAACCTGACGGCTGCCTGGTGCTCGAATCCTTTGCCACGTTGATGAAGGGGGGGGAATCCGGTCCGGCGGTCGTGCCGGGAAAGTCCGGCGAGTCACTGCTGGTCCAGGCGATGCAAGGGGCCTGGGGCAAGACGGGCAAAAACCAGTTCATGCCTCCCGGAAAGCGGGAGCGGATGTCCCCGGACGCCATCACGCGGTTCAAGGCGTGGATTGACGCCGGCGCTCCCGCACCGGTGACCGCCTCGGCGCCTCGGGAACTCAGGATCCCGCGGATCGAGCCGCGGACCCCGCCGCGACGTCCCGTGCAGGCGCTGGCCTATGAGCCCAAGTCCCGCCGGATGGCGGTGGCACGCCCGGATGCGGTCGAGTGGCTTTCTGTCGAATCCCGGGCCGTGGAGCGCACCTTCTCCGGATTCCGCGGCACGGCCAACGCGTTGGCGATCTCGGCCGACGGGCAGTTTCTGTTCGCCGGCGCCGGGGACGCCACCGGGGGCGAGATCGTGCAATGGCGGGTTTCGGACGGCGAACGGGTCCGCACCTTTTCCGGGCATTCCGACGCCGTGTTCTGCCTCGCGTTGACTCCCGATGGCCACACCCTGGCCAGTGGCGGTTATGACTATGGCATCCGGCTGTGGCCGGTGACCGGTGACGCGGAGGCGGTGGTCGTTTCCGTGAATCAGGGGGCGATCCTCGGACTGGCCTTTCGTCCCGATGGCCGCGTGCTGGCCAGCGTGTCTTATGACCGCACCGCCAAGCTGTACTCCATGCCGGCCGGCACCCGGCTGGAAACGCTGGGTCACGCCTTGAAGGAGTTGAACGCGGTCGCCTTTTCTCCGGACGGAACGACATTGCTCACCGGGGGCAATGACAACCGGATCCGCGCCTACCGCATCGGAACCGACGGGCGGGAAGGGTCCAATGAACTCGTGTCCACCGCCTTCGCCCATGAGGGAGGGATCCTGCGCCTGGCCTACAGTCCGGATGGGCGCACGGTGGCCTCGGTTTCGGAGGATCGCACCGCGAAGCTGCTGGACGCCGGGACGCTGAAGCCGCGCGCCACGCTGGAATTTCAGCCCGACTGGCCCACCGCGGTGGCCTTTGCCGGGGATGCCCTGCTGGTGATGGGCCGGGCCGACGGCACGCTGGGATACTACGAAACGGCCTCGGGCAAGCCGGCGTCCCCACCGCGGCCGGAACTGACGCGGGTGGAGCCCCGGGGCATCGAGCGCGGGCATCCGACGCGGGTGCGATTGATCGGACGCAACCTGGATCGCGCCACCGTGGTGCGCGTGTTCCGCGAGGGGCGGTTGGTGGCCGCCTCGGCGCCGGAAACCCTGGAGCACGGGCTGGGGATCACGCTCTCCCCTGATCCGGATGCAGCGCGCGAGGCCTGGGAACTCGGCGTCGGCGATGGTGCCTTTGAGTCGGCCCGGGTGAAGGTCTGGGTGGATGACCTGGGCCAGGGCACTGTGACGCCGCGGCCGGCGGGTGCCGGCGCTGCGTCGGCTCTCGAAACGGTGTCCGGACCGATCTCCCTGTGGTGCACACTGGACTCTCCGGGGCAGGCGGCGGAGGTCCTCGTCCGTGCGGCGGCCGGGCGGACCCTGCTGCTGGACCTCGCGGCGCAGCGGCTGGAATCGAAGGGCGACTTCTCGATCCACGTGACCGATGGCAAAGGCGCCACCCTGGCCTCGAAGGATTCCTGGGAAGGGCATCCCGATCCGACCGTCCTTGTGACCGTGCCCGCGGATGGTTCGCTTCGGGTGCGGGTGGACGAGGTGACCTACGCCGGATCCGCCGACCACTTCTTCCGCCTCACCGTCGGGGAACTGCCCTTCGTGTCCGGCGTGTTTCCGCTGACCGTTCCGGCGGGC
>JAFLEG010000666.1 GCA_017302195.1 Verrucomicrobiota bacterium | reverse complement strand
CGTCGGGCAGGACGATGAGCGAGCGGTCGGCCATGAACGGGCGGAGGTTGGGAAAATTCAGGAGGACTGGGAAGGCTGGGATGCGCCCTCGGTCTGGATGCGCACCAGTTCCGCGTACAGGCCGCCGCGCTGCAGCAGGGCGTCATGGGTGCCCTCCTCGGCCACCACCCCGCCCTTGAGCACCACGATCTTGTCGGCGTCGCGGATGGTGCTGAGCCGGTGCGCGATGGTGATCACGGTCCGGCCCTTCATCAGGTGCTCCAGGGCTTCCATGACCAGCTTCTCCGATTCGGTGTCGAGGGCCGCGGTCGGTTCGTCGAGGATCAGGATGGGTGCGTTGCGCAGGATGGCCCGGGCGATGCCAATGCGCTGGCGCTGGCCGCCGGAGAGCGTCAGGCCCCGCTCCCCGACCAGGGAGTCGTAGCCATGGGGCATCTGGGAGATGAACTCGTGCGCGTTGGCCATCTTCGCGGCGGCGACGATCTCCTCGAAGGTGGCCTCCGGACGTCCATAGGCGATGTTCTCCCGCACCGAGCCGACGAAGAGCACCGTGTCCTGGAGTACAAACCCCACCTGGGCGCGCAGTCCGTCGAGCCGGAAGTCCCGCACGTCGGTGCCGTCAATGAGCACGCGTCCCACCGTGGGATCGTAGAACCGGGGAATGAGGCTGAGCACCGTGGACTTCCCGCCCCCGGTGGGACCGCAGATGCCGATCCGCTGCCCGGGCGCGATGCGCAACTGGATGTCCCGCAGCACCGGCGCCGCCGGGTCGTAGGCAAAGGCCACATGCTCGAACACGATCTCGCCCCGGAGGGGTCCGGGATCCCGCGCCTCCGGCTTCTCCGGAATGATGGCATCCGCCTGGAGGATGGACTGGACCCGCTCCAGCCCAACCGCGGCCTGGGCGATGACGTTGGTCATCTTGGCGAGGTCCTGCACCGGCTTGAAGAACTTGCTCAGGTAGCTGAGGAACACCGTGAGCGCGCCGACGGTCATGGCATCGGACAGGATCAGTCCCGCGCCGCGCCACAGCACGAACGCGGTGCAGCAGGCGACGGTGATGGAGACGATGGGGGACAGCAGCGACTTCACACGCCGGGCCTTGAGGGCCGCCTCCACGGTCTCGCGGCTCACCACGTCCAGACGCTGTTCCTCCGTGGCCTCACGCCCGTAGGCCTTCACGGTGCGCGCCGAATCCAGTCCCTGCTGCAGCACCGCCACGATCTCGCTCTGGTGCTTGCGCACCTCGTGGGTGGCCTTCTTCACCGACTTCTTGAAGCGCGCCACGAACAGCAGCAGGAAGGGCGTGACCCCGACGGCCACCAGGGCGAAGTCGAAGTTGAGGTAGAGCATCAGCCCGAGCATTCCGACGATGTTCAGGGCATCAATGAGGATGGCCAGCAGCGCGGTCGAGGCGAAGCTCTGGATCGTGCCCACATCGGTGGTGATGGTGCTGAGCAGCGTGCCGACCTTGTGGGTGTCGTAGTACCTCAGGGACAGGCGCTGCAGATGATGGTAGATCCGCTCGCGAAGATCATTGGCCACGTACTGGGCGACGCTCTCGGTATAGTAGTTGTCCACGTAGCCGGCGATCGCTCCGACGATGGCGATGACCACCGTGACCAGGGCTGCGGCCGCCGCCAGGGCCAGCGACTTTTCGCCGAACGACAGGTCGCGCAGCCACGCCAGGTACTCGGGCAGCCGGTGGCTTCCCACCACGTTGTCAATGATCACCTTCAGCGGCCAGGGTGCGGCCAGGCTCATGGCCGTCTCCACCAGCATGGCGATGAAGACAATGATCAGCCATCCGCGGTAGGGGCGCACCAGGGCGAGGACCAGCGCGGCGGTCCCCGACGAGCCCGCGGGAGATGGCGTCGTCTCGGATGCGGTGGTGTCGGCGGTTTCGTCGGTGCTCATGAACGCTGTGGACTTCTGGAAATAGGTTGGCGGGGAACGCCGGGTCGTAGCAAGCGGGAGGAAGGCCGAGCCTCGTGACCTCGCCTCCTCCGGAGGCGACGACGTGAGGAGGCTCTCACTCCACCCGCGCGGCAGGAGTCCCCGCGCCTGGGGCGACAGCCGACCGCAGTGGGGAAGACGCAGTCAGAGCCTCGTGACCTCGTCTGCTACGTAGGAGACGACGTGAGGAGGCTCTGATTCTGCCTCGCGGAGGATTGGCCCGGTCCGGGGCGGCAACCGAGTGCACCGAAGCCGAAGTGAGAGCCTCGTCACCTCGTCTCCTACCATGAGGCATCGAGCTGGAGCTGGAATACCAGGGCGCGGTCCGCGTCGGGGTTCTGCGCCGGGTTCCAGACAATCTGAATGTCGGGCTGCAGGCGCAGCATCGGCGTGACCTGAAGCACATAGCCCAACTCAAGGACGGTTTCGGCCGTTGTCTCCGCCCCGCCGTCCTCCGTCGCCGGACGGCTCCACACCACACCGACGCCGAAGCCGTCGTTGGGCTGGGAGCGGATGAGCCCGAGGTGCATCAGGGGCGCCTGGATGACGAATCCCGTCCCAACCTGGGCCGAGGCCTGGGTGACCGCCGACCCGCCGGCACCGAAGCGTCCGAACCAGCCGATCGGCACGCGATGCCCCAACTGCTGCTGGAGATTGAAGGCCAGCCCTCCCTGGGTCGGTCCCCCGGCGCTGGCGATGAAGGGCGTCGTCGGCGAGGCGATCGCGGCGACGAGTCAGCTGTTCAAGGATCGCAATGTCGGGCTCGAGGCGGTGCTGCCCGACGGGCGCGTCGAGCCGTTGGTCGACCTGCCGTCGCCCGACCTGCAGACGGCGTGGCTCGGCGAAGGTGAACACGGCGGCTACGCGCACTCGGCGGCGAGCCCGTTCTTTGCCGACCGGCGCGGCTTCGAACCGGAGCTGCGCAGCCTGGTGCCGGTGTCGGTGTGCAACAGCAGCGATGGCGTGGTGCGCCCGCCACACCTGGTGATCACGCTGCGCGAACGCGACCTGCTCGCCTACGGCGGCAGGTTGCTGGCGGCGCCGCGGCGGATCGTATTCAGCAGCGAAGACCGCCAACACGAACGTGTGCGGCCGCTGCGGTCAGCTCTCGCGGAGGTCGGCACGTGAAACGACTCGCAGTGTGCCTGGCGCTGTCGCTCGGCGCCTGCGATGGGTTCGGCGATGGCC
>JAFLEG010000665.1 GCA_017302195.1 Verrucomicrobiota bacterium | reverse complement strand
GCAATCTGGCGTCCGGTCACCGGCGAACAACTGCCGGAGACCACCACGACGGGCCCGCGCACTGGTCCGGAGGAGGGCGTCTGCGCGCGATCGGGAGGAGGGTGGAATACGGGCGGGGAATGCCCTGCCGTCGCCCAATGCGCCGCGAGGGCGTACTCGACGGCGCTGGATCCCGCCACGAACAGGGGAGGACCCCGTCGCTCTGCAAGATGCTCCAGGGCGTGTCCGATCACGGTGAGATGCGCATCACGCAGGGTGTCGAACAGGAGGATATCTCCGGAACCTGCCGCCGCGAGGGCGGGAGGGATTGGACCGCCGGAGTGCTCAAGGGCGGCTTCCAGCGCGATCGCATCCCCCAGCGTCACCGGAAGCGAGGTCTGCCGGGCCAGCACGCGCCGGAGATCGGATTCATCCATCGGCGTGACCGGATGCCGGCTCATGGTCGGGTGGCGGTCCAGCCGGTGCGGTTCGGAGTCGAGTCCGGATCGGGCGAAGAGATTGCCGAAGGCGACGTAGCGTCCCAGCAGGGGCAGCCCCACCACCAGCGGCGTGGGCTGGCTCCCAAAGACCTCGCGCCCCAGCTCGATGGCCCGTCCGATGGATCCGATCCCGGGCGAGGAGTCGAAGGTGGAGCACAGCTTGTAATGCACGATGCGGGCGCCGCTGTCGCGCAGGGCCGCGAACGCCGCGGGCAGTTCGCGGTTCATCGTGGCAACGGAGAGGGTCCGGGATCCTCCGGCGATGCCGAAGGCGCGAAGGCCCGGGTAGCGGGCCAGTTGGGCCGCGGAAGGCGCCTGAAGGAACAGGGCCGCGCGCAGGCCGGCGGTCGCCAACGCCTCCAGGACGTCCGCCGAACCGGTGAAATCGTCCCCGTAGTAGGCGAGCAGCAGGGCGGACGCGGTCGGGGGCATGGGTCAGCGTGCGACTTCCAACGGCGCGGAGACATTGGAAAATCGAGCCGTCCAGCGCGTCTTCACGAGAAGCCTCAGGAAGAGGAGGTGCATCAGGAAGGGGGATGACAATGGTTCACGGAATCCAAGTGAACATTCCGGGAGTGTCATCCCGGTGCTTGAACCGGATCGTCAAATCCTTGAACGAGTTCATCCCGTCATCCTTGGACGATTGGATGGATCGCATATGTGTCCCGCCCGGGACCTCGTGGACTGATTCCTCTTCGTGCGCGCAGTCGGGGACAACGCCCGGGTGAGACGATCCGAGGACGAGCCATCCGGCGGGACAGGGTAATGCATCGCGGCAGACCGGTTCGGCGATGGACTCCGCCTTGGGAGATGAGAGGGTTTGCTCCGGGCTCGGCATGGACGCGCTGCTTTCAGCCATCGTGGGGGACGACCGCCGGACGGTGGCCACATTGCTTGGGGCTGATCAGGGACTGGCGATCCGCCTTGTCCGCGAGCCGCGTCTGCACCAGTCGGGCATTCTCCATTGGATCTATGCCGGAGACACCGCGCTGCATCTGGCGGCCGCCGGTCATCGGGTGGAAATCGTCCGGTCCCTGCTCGACGTGGGTGCGGATCCCAATGCCGCCCAGAACCACCGCCGCAGCGGCCCGTTACACTACGCTGCGGATGGCCCGGTCGGTGAACCGTGCTGGGATGCGAACCGTCAGGTGGCGACCCTGAACGTGCTCCTGAATTCCGGCGCACGCATTCATGCGCAGGACAGGAATGGCGCAACCGCCTTGCATCGTGCCGTCCGGACGCGCTGTGCCGCCGCGGTCCGGTTCCTTCTGCGGATGGGAGCCGACCCGGCCCTGGGGAATCGGTCCGGATCCACGCCATTCCACCTCGCGGTGCAGAACACCGGCCGCGGCGGATCGGGCTCCGAGGCCGCGGTAACCGGGCAGCAGGACATCATCCGCGCGTTCCTGGAGGCGGGGGTCAGCCCTGACCTCGTGGATGGCCGGGGCCGGAGCGTGCGGGAAAGCGTCCGGAGCGACTGGATCCAGGAACTGCTGCGCTGAAAGACGGTGCCAGAGCCGGACAAAGCTGTTGCCGCATAGGTGGGCCGAATTCATCGTCGCGGTGCATCATCCGTTTCCCCTCGCCCTCCGATGAAGACCGCCGTTGACCGACGCACATTCCTCGCCGCCACCGTCGCCCTGCCCGCGGCGTGGAACGCCGCCCGGGCGGCGGAAGACGCGCCCCCGCTGGCCGATGTCCGCCTCGGCGATCTCAAGGACCTCGACGGCTATTTTCCCTTCCGGCCGCCCGCCACCCGCGAGGCCTGGGAAGCGCGCGCCGCCGAGGTGCGCCGGCAGGTGCAGGTCGCCCTGGGTCTGTGGCCGATGCCGACGCGCACGCCGCTGAACGCCGTCGTCCATGGCCGCGTGGACCAGGACGGGTACACGGTGGACCGGGTGTACTTCGAGAGCCTGCCCGGGTTCTTCGTGACCGGGAATCTCTACCGGCCCGCGAAGGTAACCGGAAAGGTGCCGGCGGTGCTCTTTGCCCACGGCCATTGGAAGGATGCCCGGCTCAGCGAGACACCCGACGCCGAGTTGCGCCGTGAGATCGCCACGGGCGCGGAGCGCTTCGAGCAGGGCGGCCGGAGCCGGTTTCAATCGCTGTGTGTCCAGTTGGCGCGCATGGGCTGCGTGGTCTGGCAGTGGGACATGCTCGGGGATTCCGACTGCCGGCAGATCTCCAGCGAACTCAATCACGGGTTTGCCAAACAGCGTCCGGAGATGAACACGCCGGAGAACTGGGGCCTCTTCAGTCCGCGCGCCGAGTCCCACCTCCAGAGCACCATGGGCCTGCAGACGTGGAACGGCATCCGGTCGCTGGACTTCGTGCTGTCCCTGCCGGAGGTGGATCCGGAGCGGATCGCCGTGACCGGCGCCAGCGGCGGCGGCACCCAGACCATGATCCTCGCAGCCCTGGATTCCCGGGTCCGCCTCTCGTTCCCGGCGGTGATGGTCAGCACCGCCATGCAGGGCGGATGCACCTGCGAGAACGCCAGCCTGCTGCGGGTGAACACCGGCAACGTGGAATTCGCGGCTCTGGTCGCGCCCCGTCCGCAAGGCGTCACCACGGCGGATGACTGGACCCGGGAGCTGGCGACGAAGGGTTTTCCGGATCTGCAGCGCCTGTATGAGCTGATGGGCGCGAAGGACCAGGTGATGAT
>JAFLEG010000664.1 GCA_017302195.1 Verrucomicrobiota bacterium | reverse complement strand
CTGGCCGCCGCGGTGACTGGCGGGGCAATGGTGACCTGAAGCGGCGGACCACCCAGCACGCTGCCCGGCGCCACGGGCACGGCACCCTGCGCCAGGACCGGGATCACCACGGCGAGCGGAGGACGCGCCACGTGTGCACCGGCCGGCAGTCCGGAGTCCCCGGCCAGGCTGGGCAGCATCACTGCGACTGGAGGACTCGCCACATGCAGTCCGGCGGCGGTGCCCAGGCCCAGATCGCCCACGACCGCCGGCACGAGCACGGTCAGGGACCGTGCGGTCACCCCGATGCCGCCGGGACGCGACCGTGGATTCAGCGGGTCGCTGCCCGCCGTGACCTCGGCCTCGTCGTTCCAGCCGTCCCGGTCCGTGTCGGCCACCCGTGGATTGGTACCCGCGCCATATTCCCCCGCATGGTCGAGCACGTCGCCGTCGGGATCCTCCAGACCGTCGCGCTCACCATCCCCATCCGAGTCCGCCACCGCGGGGTCGGTCTCCGCGAACACCTCGCCGGCATTGGGCAGGCCGTCCCGGTCGAAATCCTCCGCGCCATCCAGCACTCCGTCGCCATCGCTGTCGGCCTGTGCCGGATTCAACCCCAGGCCGGGCTCGAGTTCGTCGGGCATGCCATCGGCATCCACGTCGAGGAAACCGAAAACACGGAACGCGGACTCCCAAGGTGCCTCCAGGCGGTTGCCTGCACTGTCGGCGAGGGGTTCGGCGAGGCGCACGCGATAGTCTCCGGTGGTCAACGGGACGGCGGGCGTGAAGACGATGGCGTTCCGATCCGGATGCAGCGTGTAGGCCCCGTCCTGCGCGACGTCATCCGGGGTGCCCCACTCCTGGTCCGGACCGGAACTCCACACGCGGAAGCTGGCCGAGTTCACCGTGGCGGGATCCGCGGGTTCGGACAGGAAGGCCGACACCGCCCGCACAGTGCCCGTCAGGGCGCCATCGAACGGCGCCACCCGACGCACGCGCGGCGCCTGGGCGTCGGGGACAATCCGGAGGTTGAGCACCGGGCTGCGCGCCGCGTTCCCGCCGGTGTCGAGGGCGATGGCCTGGAGCTGGAAGGGATCGAGGTTGAGCAGCCGCGGCGCTCCCACCACGAAGCGGAACTCGAACGGAAAATTCCCATCCGTGAACACCGGATCCCCGTTTAGCAGGAAGGTCACCTCCGCCACCTGGACATCGTCGGTGACCTCGGCGCGGACCCGCAGGACCTGTCCCGCCTCGGCCCGTCCGGGGGCGTGCGAGGTCGTGAGCTGGAGGGTCGGCGCCTGGCCCCGGGTGTCGAAGGGCAGGTACTGGATCACCTGGATCCCCGCAGGGCCGTCGGCCACATAGGCCCGGCCGTCGTACACCGTCACGGCCCGTGCGATGCCCGGGGTGGGGAACTCCCTGAGGAAGACGTCGGGGCGCGCGGGGTCCCGAAGGTCGTACACCGAGACCTCATGCGGCCCGTCGAGGGACCGATTGCGCCCGACGGCGGCCACTCCCAGTCCGGATCCGTTGGGGACCATTTGTTTCCACCCGAACTGCGGCGTCACGCCCGCGGCGATCAGTCGTGGCGAGGCGGGCTGGAGGAGATCGAAGATGTTGCACCCCCGCGGATGCACGGCGAAGGCGTGGGTGTCGCCCACGAACAGCCGCTGATGCCCGCCGGTCGGCGTCGGCGAGGCCACCGAATCCATCACGGACAGCGTGCCATCCGCCGGATCGAGTGTGTACAGATGCCGGTCGGTCAGCGCGTACACCCACCGGGCCCCGAAGGCGACATCCCGGACCGGACCGCCCAGCCGGAGCCGGCTCTCGATGCCGCCGCCGGCCAGCTCCACCAGGACCAGTTCGCCGGAAGCGGTGCCCGCGCAGGCCTGTCCGGACATGGCCGCCACCGCCTGAACGCTTCCCGCGATCGGGATGCGGTGCAGCACGCCCGCGGCCGGCGGATCGGAGAGGTCCACCACCACCAGACCTCCGCTGCCGGCCGCCACGGCCACGCGGGAGTCCTCGAGCGCCACGCGCAGGGCGCTGCCGGGAATCACCACCTGGGCGATCTGGATGGGGCTCCGTCCTCCGGACAGGCTGAACACGGACATCCCGCCGGTTTCATTGGCCGTGACCATCACCCGGTTGGCGGCGGCGATGTCCACGGCATTCCCCGGCGTGGCGGCGGTGGCGATGATCCCCGTCTCCGCCAGACGTCCGCCCAGCGGATCGAGGCCCTGGCGGACCTCGGCGAAGTCATTGACGCCGTCGCCATCGGTGTCGGACCGCAGGGGGTCCGACCCCACCACCGCCTCCACCACATCCGGCAGTCCATCGCCATCCGCATCAGGCTCCTCGTCGAGCCGCGCCAGCTTGAACTCCGCAAGTTCCGCCTGACGGCCGGCGCGGGGAGTCATGCCCTGCGAGAGGAACAGGGCGTGGTGGACCGGATCGTACGCCAGGATGCGGTAGGGAATCCCCGGACGCACATTCAGCGAGAGACCGCCCTGGGCGGAGATGCGTCCCCGTTGGTCCACCGTCCCGTCCAACTCGACCGCGAAGGCCGTGTTGTCCAGCGCGCCGGCGTCCGTGAGCACCAGGCTCAGGGTGTCCTCGACCACCGGACGCATCCAGGCCTCGACGACCGACAGGGATTCCAGCGCGACCGGCGCCGACCCCATGAGTTCCACAAAGCGGTCGCCGTTGCGGATGATCTCGTCCATCAGGGCCAGAATCTGGGGATCCGGCAGGGATGGCCCTGCCCGGGTTGCGAAGCCTGAAGGCGCGCTGGCCGAGGCGCCGATGGACACGGCCAGCAGGTCGAAGGAGGAACACAGGGCCAGCAGCGGGGCCTTCCGGATGTCCTGGTCCATCTTCTCCATGTTCTGGAGCAGGATGTCCCCGGCGGCGATGGCCGGCTGGAGCGAATTGCACAGCCCGCGGGTCCAGTAGCCTGCGCAGGCCCGGTCCTTGTTGGCGCAGAGCTTGTCCAGGCCCACCCGTGCCAGGCTGCTGACGCACTGGCCGACCTCGATTGCCTTGGAGACCGGGTTGGAGGCGCTCAACGCCTCGTAGGTGTTCTTGACGGTGTTCTTGTAGCCCGCAAGCGCTTCGAGGCTGGTCTTCAGGGTCTGCGGATCCACGCCACCCTCCGCATAG
>JAFLEG010000663.1 GCA_017302195.1 Verrucomicrobiota bacterium | reverse complement strand
CCGCTGGGCGCCAGCGCCGCGTGGGGCAGGGAAAGTCCCAGAGCTTCGCCCACCACCTGCGCCGTGGCCGCGGTGCCAAGGAACTGGCAGCCACCGCCCGGCGAGGCGCAGGCGCGGCATCCGAGGTCTGCCGCCTCATCCAGTGAAATCAGGCCATGGGCGAAACGCGCGCCGAGCGTCTGGATGGCGCCGGCATCCTCGCCGGTCTCCGGCGGCAGTGTGACGCCGCCCGGCACCAGCACCGACGGCAGGCTGGCGGCGCCCGCCAGGGCCATCATCATCGCCGGAAGCCCCTTGTCGCAGGTGGCCACGCCGAGCACTCCCCGGCGCACCGGCAGCGACCGGATCAGGCGCCGGAACACGATGGCGGCATCGTTGCGGTAGGGCAGCGAGTCGAACATGCCCGTGGTGCCCTGGGTGCGGCCGTCGCAGGGATCGGAGACGAATCCGGCGAAGGGCACCTTGCCCAGGCGCCGCAGTTCCCCGGCCGCCTCCCGGACCAGTTCCCCGATTTCCCAGTGCCCGGTATGATACCCCAGCGCCACCGGATGCCCGTCCGGCGCCCGCACCCCGCCCTGCGTGGAGAGGATCAGAAAGGGCTCCCGCGCGACCTCGGCGGGGTCCCATCCCATGCCGGCGTTCTGGGAGAGTCCGAACAGGTTGCCGCTCGGCTCCTCCCGCAGCATCGCCTCCGTCAGCGGCAGGCGTCCGGCGGGGCCGGGCGCCCGGGAACGGACCCGGTACAACCCCTCGCCGGTGTGATTGAAGTACTCCGTCAGCGGCATGCGCGGAGCAAACCATGGCGGACCGGGGGCCGCCATCCGGATGCGCTTCCCCGACCGGGTGAAATTCTGCGGCCCGCGATGATGCGGCGCGGAGTGCGTCGCGGGCCGATGCAGAATCGGCATGTCCCGTTTCTGCCGGACCGGCTATTGGGAGATGAAGACATGACGCATCTTTCCGATTGGGAACTGCTCGACGCCTACCTGGCGGCACGGTCCGAGGAGGCCTTTGGCGCCCTGGTCTCGCGGCATGCGGATGTCCTGTACTCGGCCGCCCTGAGGCGCCTGGGCGATGCGCACCGGGCGCAGGAGGCGACCCAGGCCGCCTTCATCGCCCTGGCATCCAATGCCGGGCGCCTGAACCGCGGCACGGTGATCGCGGGGTGGCTCCACCATGCCGTGGCCTTTGCCGCCCGAAATGTCCTGCGCGGGGAGTCGCGCCGGCGGCACTGGGAACTCAAGGCGGCCGCCCTGGCGCCCGCGGATTTTGGAGCAGACGAGGGGCGCGAGGAGCGGCTGAGCGCCGAGGTGGATGACGCCCTGATGGAACTTGCCGCTCCGGACCGCGACTCGATTGTCCTGCGGTTCCTCCAACAGCGGAGTTTCCGCGACGTGGGACAGGCCCTGGGCACGACGGAGGAGGCGGCCAAAAAGCGGGTGAACCGGGCTCTGGACCGGTTGCGGGAGGTCCTGGGCCGGCGCGGGGTGACGGTGACACTGGCCCTTCTGGCCAGCGGACTCAGCCAGCTCCCGACGGCGGCCGCCCCGGAGGTGCTCCGGGAATCCATCGTGTCGCTCGCGTTGAAAGGGGCGGCGACAGCCGCACCCGGTGCTCCGGCCGCGCCAACATTCCTCGGGTCGTCCCAGGTCGGGCTTTCCGCCGCCCTGCTGCTGGTGCTTGCCGGCATTGGAGTCTGGTTTGCCCGGACCCGCCCCAATGCACCGGCCTTTCCGACGGCCGGCATGGCTTTCAATTCAAAAGCACCCATGAAGATCCAGCTCGTCAGCGTGATGGTAAACGATCAGGACCAGGCCCGTCGCTTCTACACGGAGGTCCTCGGCTTCCAGGTGAAGACCGATCTGCCGATTGGTGCCCATCGTTGGCTGACGGTGGTGGCGCCTGACGAGCCGGACGGCCCCGAGCTGCTGTTGGAGCCGACGGGATTTGATGCCGCCCGCACGTACCAGCGGGCGCTGTTTGATGCGGGCATTTCCCTCACCGCCTTGGCGGTCCGGGATCTGGACGCGCACCACGACCGGCTGGTCCGCCTCGGCGTTCAATTCGTCCAGAAACCCACGGACAATGGCCCCGTCCGGCAGGCGGTCTTTGAGGACACCTGCGGAAACCGCATTCAACTGTTCCAGCCCGTGCTTGCCGGGGAGGCGGCCCCGGCCGCGCCGGATCCAATCCGGATCCGGCTCGCCAGCGTGATGGTGGCTGACCAGGAACGGGCGTTGAGATTCTACACCGGGGTCCTCGGCTTCGTAACAATGCAGGATTATCCCAATGGGGTGCACCGCTGGCTCACCGTGGCGGCGCCTGAGGTTCCGGATGGGCCGCAACTGCTGCTCGAACCCATCGCCTTCCCTCCGGCGCGGGCCTACCAATCGGCACTTTTTGACGCCGGAATTCCGCATGCCGCCTTTGCCGTCGCCGACGTCACCGCCGAGTACGATCGCCTCCGGAATCGCGGGGTGACCTTTCAGGGAGCCCCAAGCGTCGCGGGAGTGATCCGCGTCGCGGTGCTCAACGACACCTGCGGCAACTGGATCCAGTTGTTCGAACGAAAGTAGGACGGCGCACGCTACGGCTTCGGCTGGGTCTCCGCCGGCACGGCGAGTGCGGCATCCTCGGATGGGGCCGCAGGATCCGCCTTGGCAGCCGGCGTTGCAGCGGCTTCGTCTCCCGCGGCTTCCGGCTTCTCTCCGGCCGGCTGGCCGTCCGCCGCCGCCTTGGCGGCTCCCTCGGGCTCGGGATGCTCCGCCAGCCAGGTCGTGGCTTCCTCATTGCCGCGTTCTGCGGAGAGCTTGTACAGGCGGTGGGCCTCGACGGGATCGGCAGTCACGCCCTTGCCCTCCTCATAGCGCTTGGCCAGGTCAAAGGCGGCGTCGGCGGAACCGTCCTCGACGCGCTCCTTGAGGAAGCTCACCACCCGGTCCTCAACGCCCACCTGGGACGCCTGATTGCGCCGTTTGGCGGCGGCCTCATTGGCGGCAGCCTGCGCCTGGATGGCGGACGGGGAGGCCGCCGCGGGCGCGGCCGCGCTCGCAGCGCTGGGCGTGCTGCTATGCCTGCGACCGGTGGCCCAGACCCTGCGCGGCGACCGGGCCTATGCCTATGCCAGCCAGGCCCAGGACCAGTTGGCGGCCT